>NZ_JBSWXD010000273.1:0-4159 GCF_056160425.1 Micromonospora sp. ABR4_055 | reverse complement strand
TGTTTTTGGGGTGGTAGGATGTCTTCCTTTTCTCTTTCTTGGCGGGGGTCGTTTTTGGGTGGGGGGGTTTTCTCCCTCCTCCCCCCCCCCCCCCCCCCCCCCCCCCCCCCCCCCGGGCCCCGTGAACCAGCAGTAGCGACGACGACATAGGGGACACGAAACGTGCTCGACGTCAACTTCTTCGACGAGTTGCGCATCGGTCTCGCCACCGCCGACGACATTCGTCAGTGGTCCCACGGCGAGGTCAAGAAGCCCGAGACGATCAACTACCGCACCCTCAAGCCGGAGAAGGACGGGCTCTTCTGCGAGAAGATCTTCGGCCCGCAGCGGGACTGGGAGTGCTACTGCGGCAAGTACAAGCGCGTCCGCTTCAAGGGCATCATCTGTGAGCGGTGCGGCGTCGAGGTGACCCGATCCAAGGTCCGTCGTGAGCGGATGGGGCACATCGAGCTCGCCGCCCCGGTCACCCACATCTGGTACTTCAAGGGCGTCCCGAGCCGGCTCGGCTACCTGCTCGACCTGGCGCCGAAGGACCTGGAAAAGATCATCTACTTCGCGTCGTACGTTGTGACCGGGGTCGACGCCGAGGCGCGCCACCGCGACATGTCGACGATCGAGAACGAGATCTTCGCGGAGAAGCGCCAGTCGGAGAACAGCCGCGACTCGGAGATCGAGAAGCGGGCCGCCAAGCTGGAGGCCGACCTGGCCGAGCTGGAGGCCGAGGGCGCCAAGGCCGACGTACGCCGCAAGGTCAAGGAGTCCGGCGAGCGGGAGATGCGCCAGATCCGCGACCGGGCGCAGCGGGAGATCGACCGGCTCGACGAGGTGCTGGACACCTTCCGCAAGCTGGAGCCGAAGCAGCTGGTCACCGACGAGCTGCTGTACCGGGAGCTGCGCGACCGGTTCGGTGAGTACTTCACCGGCGGGATGGGCGCCGAGGCGATCAAGACCCTGCTGCAGCACATGGACCTGGACGCCGAGGCGGACAACCTGCGGGAGATCATCCGCAGCGGCAAGGGCCAGCGCAAGATCCGGGCCTTGAAGCGGCTCAAGGTGGTCGCCGCGTTCCTCAGCACCCGGAACTCGCCCGGGGGCATGGTCCTGGACTGCGTACCGGTGATCCCGCCGGACCTGCGCCCGATGGTGCAGCTCGACGGTGGCCGGTTCGCCACCAGCGACCTCAACGACCTGTACCGCCGGGTGATCAACCGGAACAACCGGCTCAAGCGGCTGATCGACCTGGGCGCACCCGAGATCATCGTCAACAACGAGAAGCGGATGCTGCAGGAGGCCGTCGACGCGTTGTTCGACAACGGTCGTCGCGGCCGGCCGGTCACCGGCCCGGGTAACCGTCCGCTGAAGTCGCTGTCCGACATGCTCAAGGGCAAGCAGGGCCGGTTCCGGCAGAACCTGCTCGGCAAGCGGGTCGACTACTCCGGCCGGTCGGTCATCGTCGTCGGTCCCAAGCTGAAGCTGCACCAGTGCGGTCTGCCCAAGCAGATGGCGCTCGAGCTGTTCAAGCCGTTCGTCATGAAGCGGCTGGTCGACCTCAACCACGCGCAGAACATCAAGTCCGCCAAGCGGATGGTCGAGCGGCAGCGGCCGGTGGTGTGGGACGTGCTCGAAGAGGTCATCTCCGAGCACCCGGTGCTGCTCAACCGGGCACCGACCCTGCACCGGCTGGGCATCCAGGCGTTCGAGCCGCAGCTGGTCGAGGGCAAGGCGATCCAGATCCACCCGTTGGTCTGCACCGCCTTCAACGCCGACTTCGACGGTGACCAGATGGCGGTGCACGTACCGCTGTCGGCCGAGGCGCAGGCCGAGGCCCGGATCCTGATGCTGTCGTCGAACAACATTCTCAAGCCGTCCGACGGCAAGCCGGTGACCATGCCGACCCAGGACATGATCATCGGGCTGTACCACCTCACCCACCGGACCGAGGGCCTGATCGGGGAGGGCCGGGTGTTCAGCTCGGACGCCGAGGCCCGGATGGCGTTCGACAACGGCGAACTGCACCTGCAGTCGCCGGTCCGGATCCGGCTGCACGGCGTGGTCGAGGTCGACAACGGCGCCGGCGCGTCGCGTTGGGTAGCACCCGAGGAGTGGCAGCCGGGTACGCCGCTGATCGTCGACACCACCCTCGGTCGGGTGCTGTTCAACGAGGTCATGCCGGTCGGCTACCGGTTCGTCAACTACGAGGTCCGCAAGAGCCAGCTGTCGGCGATCGTCAACGACCTGGCCGAGCGGTTCCCGAAGGTGGCCCTCGCCGCGACCCTGGACGGGCTCAAGGAGGCCGGCTACCACTGGGCCACCTGGTCCGGTGTGACCATCGGCATGCAGGACGTCGTCGCACCGCCGCACAAGCAGGAGACCCTGGAGCGGTACGAGGCGGAGGCCGCCCGGATCGACAAGCAGTACCAGCGTGGTCTGATGACCGGCGAAGAGCGGCGCGGCGAGCTGATCGAGATCTGGACCAAGGCGACCAACGAGATCGCCAAGGACCTGGAGACCTCGCTGCCGCACGAGAACCCGCTGTGGAAGATGATCCACTCGGGTGCTCGAGGCAACCTGCTGCAGCTGCGCCAGATCGCGGCGATCCGTGGCCTGGTGGCCAACCCGAAGGGCGAGATCATTCCGCGGCCGATCAAGTCGAGCTACCGGGAGGGTCTGTCGGTACTGGAGTACTTCATCTCCACCCACGGTGCCCGTAAGGGTCTCGCCGACACCGCCCTGCGGACCGCCGACTCCGGTTACCTGACCCGTCGACTGGTCGACGTGTCGCAGGACGTCATCATCCGCGAGGAGGACTGCGGCACCGACCGGGCGATCACCATGCAGGTCGGTGAGCGGCTCGACGGCAAGCTGGTGGTGCACGAATTCGCCGAGACCGGCGTGCACGCCCGGACCCTCGCCGAGGACATCAAGGGCGCCGACGGCGAGGTCGTGGTCGAGCGCGGCGCGGACCTCAACTCGATCCTGGTGGACAAGCTGGTCGCCGCCGGGGTGGAGAACGTGCGGGTACGCAGCGTGCTCACCTGCGAGTCCAAGCTGGGCGTCTGCGGTGCCTGCTACGGGCGTTCCCTGCCCACCGGCAAGACGGTGGACATCGGCGAGGCGGTCGGCATCATCGCCGCCCAGTCGATCGGTGAGCCGGGCACCCAGCTGACGATGCGGACCTTCCACACCGGTGGTGTCGCCGGTGAGGACATCACCCAGGGTCTGCCCCGGGTGCAGGAGATCTTTGAAGCCCGGGTGCCGAAGGGCAAGGCGCCGATCGCCGACACCCCGGGCCGGGTGCGGATCGAGGACGGCGAACGGTCCCGGAAGATCGTCGTCATCCCGGACGACGGCAGCGACGAGATCGTCCACGACAAGGTCTCCAAGCGGGTCCGGCTGCGGGTGCACGACGGTGACCACGTCACCGTCGGCGAGAAGCTCACCGAGGGCACCATCGATCCGCACGAACTGCTGCGGATCCTCGGCCCGCGGGCGGTCCAGGTCCACCTGACCCAGGAGGTCCAGGAGGTCTACCGCTCGCAGGGTGTGCTGATCCACGACAAGCACATCGAGATCATCATCCGGCAGATGCTCAAGCGGGTGACGGTCATCGACTCCGGCGGCACCGAACTGCTGCCCGGTGTGCTCGTCGACCGCGCGGTCTTCGAGTCGGAGAACCGCCGGCTCGTCTCCGAAGGCGGCGAGCCCGCCGCCGGTCGGCCGATGCTCATGGGTATCACCAAGGCGTCGCTGGCCACCGACTCCTGGCTCTCGGCGGCCTCCTTCCAGGAGACCACCCGGGTGCTGACCGACGCGGCGATCAACGCCCGCAGCGACTCGCTGATCGGCCTCAAGGAGAACGTGATCATCGGTAAGCTCATCCCGGCCGGTACCGGCATCAGCAAGTACCGCAACATCCGGGTCGAGCCAACCGAGGAAGCGAAGGCGAAGGTCTACTCGATGACCGGCTACCCGGAGACCGACTACGGGTTCGGGCCGGCCAGCGGGCAGGCCGTACCGCTGGACGACTTCGATTTCGGTTCCTACCGCTGATCAGCGGCAGGTACGACTGTCCGGGGGGATGGGGTTGGTGGTTTATAGGCGTTGGTGAGGAGCGTTTCATTTTTTCCTTGTTTCCTTCCTGCTTTTTTTTTTTCCTCTA
>NZ_JBSWXD010000272.1:0-4282 GCF_056160425.1 Micromonospora sp. ABR4_055 | reverse complement strand
TGGGCTTGCAGTCGATACGGGCAGGCTAGAGTTCGGTAGGGGAGACTGGAATTCCTGGTGTAGCGGTGAAATGCGCAGATATCAGGAGGAACACCGGTGGCGAAGGCGGGTCTCTGGGCCGATACTGACGCTGAGGAGCGAAAGCGTGGGGAGCGAACAGGATTAGATACCCTGGTAGTCCACGCTGTAAACGTTGGGCGCTAGGTGTGGGGGGCCTCTCCGGTTCTCTGTGCCGCAGCTAACGCATTAAGCGCCCCGCCTGGGGAGTACGGCCGCAAGGCTAAAACTCAAAGGAATTGACGGGGGCCCGCACAAGCGGCGGAGCATGCGGATTAATTCGATGCAACGCGAAGAACCTTACCTGGGTTTGACATGGCCGCAAAACCTGCAGAGATGTGGGGTCCTTCGGGGGCGGTCACAGGTGGTGCATGGCTGTCGTCAGCTCGTGTCGTGAGATGTTGGGTTAAGTCCCGCAACGAGCGCAACCCTTGTTCGATGTTGCCAGCGCGTTATGGCGGGGACTCATCGAAGACTGCCGGGGTCAACTCGGAGGAAGGTGGGGATGACGTCAAGTCATCATGCCCCTTATGTCCAGGGCTTCACGCATGCTACAATGGCCGGTACAATGGGCTGCGATACCGTGAGGTGGAGCGAATCCCAAAAAGCCGGTCTCAGTTCGGATCGGGGTCTGCAACTCGACCCCGTGAAGTCGGAGTCGCTAGTAATCGCAGATCAGCAACGCTGCGGTGAATACGTTCCCGGGCCTTGTACACACCGCCCGTCACGTCACGAAAGTCGGCAACACCCGAAGCCGGTGGCCCAACCCCTTGTGGGAGGGAGCTGTCGAAGGTGGGGCTGGCGATTGGGACGAAGTCGTAACAAGGTAGCCGTACCGGAAGGTGCGGCTGGATCACCTCCTTTCTAAGGAGCGCTCTCCCGGCGAAGGTCGGGTAGGGAGCCTGCCGCCTCCGAGTGTGGGGTGGGGGTGCTCATTTGGCGGAGACACTGGTGAGTTCGTGTCGGCAACGGCTGATGCTGCTAGTACTGCTTCTGCTTTCGGGTGGGGGTGTGGAGGGTGGTGTTGGTGCGGCTGGTGTGGATGGTGGGCATCCTGTTGGGTCCTGAGGGAACAGGCCACGTGGTGGGTTGTTGTCTCTGGTGCCAGGCGCGGCCTGGTCTTGCATACCGGCCATCGTGTGTGGTGGTGCTGGTGTGGGGCTGGGGGTTGCGGGTTGGTCGTTTGTTGAGAATTACACAGTGGACGCGAGCATCTTTGTGGTCAAGTTGTCAAGGGCGAACGGTGGATGCCTTGGCACTAGGAGCCGATGAAGGACGTGGGAGGCCGCGATAGGCCTGGGGGAGCTGTCAACCGAGCTGTGATCCCAGGGTGTCCGAATGGGGAAACCTGGCATCAGTCATGTGGTGTCACCTGCACCTGAACTCATAGGGTGTGTGGAGGGAACGCGGGGAAGTGAAACATCTCAGTACCCGCAGGAAGAGAAAACAATAGTGATTCCGTGAGTAGTGGCGAGCGAAAGCGGATGAGGCTAAACCGGCTGCGTGTGATACCTGTCAGGGGTTGCGTGGTCGGGGTTGTGGGACTCTGCTGATCGGACTGACATTCGGTCGAGAAGTGATAAAGCCAGTTGTTAGCTGAATGGTGTGGAAAAGCCAGCCGTAGACGGTGATAGTCCGGTAGGTGAAAACTTCTGGTCTTCTGTGGATGTTCCCGAGTAGCGGCGGACCCCTGAAATCTGCCGTGAATCTGCCAGGACCACCTGGTAAGCCTAAATACTTCCTAGTGACCGATAGCGGACGAGTACCGTGAGGGAATGGTGAAAAGTACCCCGGGAGGGGAGTGAAATAGTACCTGAAACCGTTCGCCTACAATCCGTCGGAGCCTTTCGGGGTGACGGCGTGCCTTTTGAAGAATGAGCCTGCGAGTTAGTGGCATGTGGCGAGGTTAACCCGTGTGGGGTAGCCGTAGCGAAAGCGAGTCTGAAGAGGGCGTTTGAGTCGCATGTTCTAGACCCGAAGCGGAGTGATCTAGCCATGGGCAGGCTGAAGCGCGGGTAAGACCGCGTGGAGGGCCGAACCCACCAACGTTGAAAAGTTGGGGGATGACCTGTGGTTAGGGGTGAAAGGCCAATCAAACTCCGTGATAGCTGGTTCTCCCCGAAATGCATTTAGGTGCAGCGTCGCGTGTTTCTTGCCGGAGGTAGAGCACTGGATGGTCTAGGGGGCCTACAAGCTTACCGAAATCAGCTAAACTCCGAATGCCGGTAAGTGAGAGCGCGGCAGTGAGACTGCGGGGGATAAGCTTCGTAGTCGAGAGGGAAACAGCCCAGATCACCAGCTAAGGCCCCTAAGCGTGTGCTAAGTGGAAAAGGATGTGGGGTCGCTTAGACAACCAGGAGGTTGGCTTAGAAGCAGCCACCCTTTAAAGAGTGCGTAATAGCTCACTGGTCAAGTGGTTCCGCGCCGACAATGTAGCGGGGCTCAAGCACACCGCCGAAGCTGTGGCATTCACGCGTGTACTTCGCTGATCCTTTTTGGGTTGGTGCAGGTGTGTGGATGGGTAGGGGAGCGTCGTGCCGGGGGTGAAGCAGCGGGGTGACCCAGCTGTGGACGCGGCACGAGTGAGAATGCAGGCATGAGTAGCGAAAGAAGGGTGAGAAACCCTTCCGCCGGATGACCAAGGGTTCCAGGGCCAGGCTAATCCGCCCTGGGTGAGTCGGGACCTAAGGCGAGGCCGAGAGGCGTAGTCGATGGACAACGGGTTGATATTCCCGTACCCGCGAAGGAGCGCCCATGATGAACCTCGTTGTGCTAACTGCCCGAACTTGGTGAGGTTTTCGGACTGATCTGAGGGAGCGCGGGAACCTGGCGGGTAGTAGTCAAGCGATGGGGTGACGCAGGAAGGTAGCTGATCCCGGCCGGTGGTTGTGCCGGGGTAAGCGTGTAGGCTGCATCATAGGTAAATCCGTGGTGCGTGAGGCTGAGACGTGATGCCGAGCCGATTCAGGTGAAGTCAGTGATCCTATGCTGCCGAGAAAAGCCTCTAGCGAGCTTCTAGCGGCCCGTACCCCAAACCGACACAGGTGGTCAGGTAGAGAATACCGAGGCGATCGGGCGAACTGTGGTTAAGGAACTCGGCAAATTGCCCCCGTAACTTAGGGAGAAGGGGGGCCGGAGACGTGAAGCTCTTTTCGGGTGGAGCGTTGTATGGCCGCAGAGACCAGGGGAAAGCGACTGTTTACTAAAAACACAGGTCCATGCGAAGAAGTAATTCGATGTATATGGACTGACGCCTGCCCGGTGCTGGAACGTTAAGGGGACCGGTTAGCTCTTCGGGGCGAAGCTGAGAACTTAAGCGCCAGTAAACGGCGGTGGTAACTATAACCATCCTAAGGTAGCGAAATTCCTTGTCGGGTAAGTTCCGACCTGCACGAATGGCGTAACGACTTTCCTACTGTCTCAACCACAGGCCCGGCGAAATTGCATTACGAGTAAAGATGCTCGTTACGCGCGGCAGGACGGAAAGACCCCGGGACCTTTACTATAGCTTGACATTGGTACTCGAATTAGCTTGTGTAGGATAGGTGGGAGACTGTGAAGCTGGTACGCCAGTATCGGTGGAGTCGTTGTTGAAATACCACTCTGGTTGATTTGGGTTTCTAACTTCGGACCGTGATCCGGTTCAGGGACAGTGTCTGGTGGGTAGTTTAACTGGGGCGGTTGCCTCCTAAAGGGTAACGGAGGCGCCCAAAGGTTCCCTCATCCTGGTTGGCAATCAGGTGTTGAGTGTAAGTGCACAAGGGAGCTTGACTGTGAGACTGACAGGTCGAGCAGGGACGAAAGTCGGGACTAGTGATCCGGCACTTGCGTGTGGAAGCGGTGTCGCTCAACGGATAAAAGGTACCCCGGGGATAACAGGCTGATCTTCCCCAAGAGTCCATATCGACGGGATGGTTTGGCACCTCGATGTCGGCTCGTCGCATCCTGGGGCTGTAGCAGGTCCCAAGGGTTGGGCTGTTCGCCCATTAAAGCGGTACGCGAGCTGGGTTTAGAACGTCGTGAGACAGTTCGGTCCCTATCCGCCGCGCGCGTAGGATACTTGAGAAGGGCTGTCCCTAGTACGAGAGGACCGGGACGGACGAACCTCTGGTGTGCCAGTTGTCCCGCCAGGGGCACGGCTGGTTGGCTACGTTCGGAAGGGATAACCGCTGAAAGCATCTAAGCGGGAAGCTCGCTTCAAGATGAGGTGTCCCACCCACTTTGT
>NZ_JBSWXD010000271.1:0-4301 GCF_056160425.1 Micromonospora sp. ABR4_055 | reverse complement strand
GCGGGGCCGCAGACCCGGCCGCACCCGCACCGGGCGACAGACCAGGCGGACCAGGCGGATCAGGCCCGGCAGATCAGCCCGGCCACTCGCCTACTCGGTCCAACGCCAGGATCCAACGCCGCCCGGCCGGCCGATGTTCCCCCGCGCCCAGCACCTCAGCCACCCGCCCGCCGCGCCGCACCGAACCGCGCAGACAGGCCTAACCGCGCAAACGGGACGCCGCCGACCCTGGTCAGTCGCCCGGCCTCTTCCACAGCACGTACTCCAGTTGCAGCGGGCCCTGCTCGCCGTCGACCGACGTGCGCTGGGTGAGCGTGCCGTACCGCCCGTCGCTGGTCCGGATGCAGTAGACCGGGAACAGCCGCCGCCACCGGTTGCCGCTGAACATGCCCTGGACGACCTCCTCGTCGTTCCAGGCCGAGTCGGGCAGTGACGAGCAGCCGCCGAGGGTGGGCGTACCTTCGTCCCAGTCTGCGGCCTGTGCGCCGTTACGCAGGGCGGCCTGGCCGCCGGTCAGCGAGCTCCAGGTGCCGGCGGACCGGGGCTCCACCAGATCCACCGCCGCGGCGAACTCCGGATCCTGCTCCGGGTCGCCGAACCGCCCGGTGTCCAGGTCGTAGTGCAGGTCGTCACCGTCGAAGACGAGCCGGTCACCGGCGTACACCGGTTCGCTGTCCAGCGCGTCGGTGATCACGAGCGTGGAGTCGACGGTCGGGTCGGCGGTGATGGTGATCCGGTTCTGTTCGATCTCGGTGACGAACCGCCCGTCCATGTCGATCCGCAGCTTGCGGGTGGTGTCGATCCGGAAGACACTCACCCGCTGCGTACCGTCGATCGTCTGGTTGATCATCAGATAGGTGGCGTCCTGGTCGGCCGCCTGCTCGCGGGCCGCCTCCTCGGTGGCGTAGATGCCGACTTCGGCGACGACCCGGTACGGCGCCGGCAGCGCCGCCACCGACTCCTTGGCGATCTCGACGACGATCGGCATGATCGCCTCCTCGAAGGCGGCCATCCGTTCGTCGTCGCCGCAGCCGGCGACGGCGGTCACCGTGACGACGGCCGTGACGAGCCCGACCACTGCCCGGACCCACCGGCCCGACCCGAGACCTCCGTACGGCCGTGATCGTCCCGTTCGTCGCACGCGCGCCTACCGCCTCTCCGATCACACCGACACCGACCTGCCGGTTCGCTGATCATGATGAGGTGGTCGCGCAAGGTCAACGCCCGGTCGGGCTCAGCCGGACGCCATCGCGATGTCGAGGGCCGCCGACCGGACGTCGGGCACCGGGTGGCGGCGCAGCCGGTGCAGCGGCGACCGCCACGGCGGCGACCAGCCGTACCGGTCACCGGCGCGGACCAGCGCCACCGCGAACAGCCCGCCGGCCAGGTCGCCCCGCTCAGCGAGCGCCCCGACGACGGCGACCAGCACCGCCGGCTCCCAGCTGCCCTCGGCGCGGCGGACCTGGTCGGTCAGCGTCTCGGCGAGCCGGCCAGCCAGCACCGGACGGTCGGCGACCAGGTCGGCGAGCGCGGTCAACTCGGCCGCGACCGGGGTCGCGGTCGGTGCGGCCAGCGGCACCAGGTGGGTGAGCAGCCGAGCCGCCTGCGGGGTCAAATCAGCAAAACCGGCGAGGGTACGCGCGGCGGCCCGCACCGCCGTCCGGTCGGTTTCCGGGTCGGCGTCGCGGCACCAGCGCACCGCCGCGTCGACGACCCGGTCGAGGCGGCGGTGGGCCGGCCGGTCCCACGCCGGGTCACCCGGCCGGTCGTCGGCCCGGTCCAGCCGGGCCAGCGCGGCCACCGCGACCACCAGCGGCGACCGGTCGACCGCCGGCGGCGACCCGTCAGCCGCCACTGCCACTGCCGCCGCCGATTCGTCGAGCAGCCGGATCACCACCCGCATCGCCGACGCCCACCGGTGCGGGTCGTCCAGGTCGGTCAGGGCGGCGACGGTCAACCCGGTCAGCTCGGGCGCCCAGCGGGCCCAGGCCGGCAACGCCGCCCAGGCCAGCCGGGCCGCTTCCGGGTCCGGGTTGCTGGTGGCGGCCACGACCAGGGCGGCGTACCGGGGGCGGTCCGGCTCGGCGATGGTCGACGGCGGTGCGTCCAGCAGCGCCGACACCTCAGCCCGCGACGGCGCCGCCGAATCGGGCCGGCCGACACCAGCCGCTCCGGCCAGGATCGTCCAGCTGGCCGGCACGTCGGGCCGCTGCCGGGCGGCGGCGACCGCGGCGGCCCGCACGTCGGGATGCTGGTCCACCCGCTGGTACGCCGCGGTGACCACGTCGAACGCCTCCGGTGGGCCGAACCGGGCGAGCAGCCGCAGCGCCTGCTTGCGGCTGGTCACCTTGCCGGCGCCGAGGGCGACGTCGGTCAGCATGGCGACCAGTGTCGACGGTGCGACGAGCCGGGCGGTACGGCCGGCCGCGTAGACGGCGACCCGGGCCCGGTCGTCGTCGACGTGCCGCAGCAGCACCGGCAGCGCCTCGTCCGGCCGGTCGGTCCAGGCCAGCGCGGCCAGCGCCGCCTCGGCCAGGGTGACGTCCGCCGCGTCGAGGTACCGGGCGACGACCGCCCAGCCGACACCGGGCACCGGGGCGGCGCAGCTGATCGCCCGTACCCGATGGTGTTTGGCCATGCTCCGGTCGGCGGCGATCGACGCCAGCAGGTCGGCGTACGCCTGCTGGTGGCGGGGCAGCCACCGGGCGACCCGGTGCGCCGGGCCGGGCACCCAGCGGGCACCGGCGGAGAGGAACTTGCCGGTCCGCTTACCGGGCGGCGTGGTGAACACCTCGTCGAGCAGGTCGGTGCGACGGGTGCAGATCGCCTGCCACACCTCGTGGATCTCCACCGTGGACACATCGACGGCGAGCACCTCGCCGACCCGGTCGGCCCGGGTCGCCGGGTCGGCCAGCCACAGCGTCACCGCCCGGCGGAACACCGACGACACCACGCCGGGGCGGATCGCCCGGCGCAGCAGCCGCTGCAGGTGCGGCAGCCGCCAGGCGCGCCGGCCGAGCGACCAGGCGACGGCGAACAGCGGCTCGAACCGGTCCCGGGCCGCCGCGCCCTCGATCCACGGTGCGATCCGGGTGAACAGGTCGTGCTCCTGGCCCCGGCGCAGCACCTGGTCGAGCCGGCCGAGGAACGGCACCTGCCGGCCGTCGTACAGCGTGTCGAAGGTCTGCATCGCCCAGCCGACCAGCGCCGGGTCGGCCGCGTGCCGGCGCAGCACCTGCCCGGCCAGCCCGCCGATCGCGGTCAGACTGGCCGACGAGGCGTCCCGGGCGGCCACCGCCTGGGTGACGACGTCGGTCAGCGCCGGCACCGTCGCCGGCGTGAGCAGGCCGACGACCTGCGACAACGCGGTGAACGCGCGGGCCCGTACCGGGTCCTGGTCGTTGCGCAGCCGGCGCAGCTGCTCGACGACGGCGGCGACGGCCGCCGGGTCGCCGCTGCGGCCGGCGGCGGCCAGCAGCAGCGCGTAGCCGGTGCCCCGGGCGGTGGCGTCCGCGCGCCGGGCCGCCGCGACCAGCGCCGACTCCGCCTCGGCCCAGGGCAGGAACGCGGTGTACGTCAGCGTCCAGTCCTCGCTGGCCCGGACCCGGTCCAGGTCGAGTATCCGGCGGACCTCCCGGTGCTGCCAGTGGCGGGGCAGCACGGTCAACAGTTGCTCCGACAGCAGCACGTCGGCGGTGTCCACGTCGGCCGTCACCGCGTCGTACAGCTCGCCCCGACGGGCCGGGGCCAGCGCGGCGAGCAGCCGGGCGAAGGCGTGGTCGGTGCCGCGCAGCCGTACCCCGAGCGGCGTCAGGTCGGTCAGGTCGGCGTCGCGCAGCCGGTCCAGCAGTCCGGACGGCAGCTGCTGGCGGCGCAGCCAGCCGGCCCGCGCCGGGGCGGTGAGCAGCCGCAGGGTCCGCGCCGGATCCGCGCCGGCCAGTACGCCGTACGCGGTCGTCGCGCCGGGCAGGCTGGTCGTCGGGGCGTACCGCTCCAGCAGGTCGAACACCCGCGTCGGATGCTGCTGCGCGGTGTGCAGCACGACGCGGCCCCACTCGGACCACCAGGTGTCGCGGGCGGCGCGGGACCGGGCGGCGAGCTGCGCCTGCGCGAAGTCGAGCAGCACGGTGGGGTGCCGGCGGGCCAGCGCGGTGCCGCCGCCGACGGTGTACGACAGCGGCGGCAGCAGCCGGGCGACGGTCTCCGGGCCGCAGGCGGGCAGCAGGACCGCGGCTTCGCCGTCACCGAACCGGGCGCGGACCGGGTCGATCAGCGCGTCGGCGAGGTCGGCGCGGCGGGCC
>NZ_JBSWXD010000270.1:0-4449 GCF_056160425.1 Micromonospora sp. ABR4_055 | reverse complement strand
AGGTTGGGAGAGTCCGAGAACAGAAATGGTGGAAATATGGAAGGAGACGGGGGGAGAAGGGGGGGGAAAAAAAAGAGGGGGGGCCGCTTCGTCGCCCCTGGGGGCGGCGGCACCGATGCCGTCGGACAGCGACGGGCCGGGGCCGGCCGCAGGACGCTGCCGGACCCCGACTCCGTCGGTCATGTGTTCTCCCTACCGGTTGGGTGGGCTCGCCGACTCAGAGCGCGTCGAGACCACGCTCGCCGGTGCGGACCCGGATGACGTCCTCAACGGCCGTCACCCAGACCTTCCCGTCGCCGATCTTTCCGGTGCGGGCCGCCGTGACGACCGCGTCGACGACCTTCTCGACGTCGATCTCGTCGGTCAGCACCTCGATCCGGATCTTCGGCAGGAACTCGACGGTGTACTCGGCACCCCGGTACACCTCGGTGTGGCCCTTCTGGCGTCCGTACCCCTGGACCTCGCTCACGGTCAGGCCGGCGACGCCGAGGGCGTGCAGGGCCTCCTTGACCGCGTCGAGCTGGTACGGCTTGATGACCGCGGTCACCAGCTTCATGTCTAACCCCTCCATCAGGGAACGTTAACCGGCGACCTTCTCGCTGACCGGTGCGGACTCGCCCGAACCGGCGGGCGCCTTCCCGATGCCGGCGGCGGCGAAGCCGCCACCCGAGGCGCTACCGAACTCGTAGGCACTCTCCGCGTGCTCGGCGGTGTCGATGCCCTCGACCTCGGCGTCGGCGCTGGCCCGGAAGCCGATGGTCTTGTCGATCGCGAAGCCGATGATGTAGGCGACGACGAATGAGTAGACCAGCACCGCGACCACACCGAGCGCCTGCAGACCGAGCAGGTCGATGCCACCGCCGTAGATGAGTCCGGCGTTGCCCTCTCCGGCCAGCACCTCGACGGCCAGGAAGCCGATCAGCAGCGAGCCGATGATGCCGCCGATCATGTGCACGGCGACCACGTCAAGCGAGTCGTCGTACCCGAGCTTGTACTTGAGGCCGACCGCCAGGGCGCAGACCACACCGGCGATGATGCCGAGCGCGATCGCCCCGAGCGGCTCCAGGAAGGCACAGGCCGGGGTGATGGCGACCAGACCGGCGATGGCACCGGAGGCGGCGCCGAGGGTGGTCGGCTTGCCGTCGCGGAACCACTCGACGACGATCCAGCCCAGCACGGCGGCCGCGGTGGCCACCTGGGTGTTGATGAAGGCGACCGCGGCGGCACCGTCGGCGGCGACCGCCGAGCCGGCGTTGAAGCCGAACCAGCCGAACCACAGCAGGCCGGCGCCGAGCAGGACCATCGGCAGGTTGTGCGGCTTGAACTTGTCCTTCGGCCAGCCGACCCGCTTGCCGAGCACCAGGGCCAGCGCGAGTGCCGCAGCACCGGCGTTGATGTGCACCGCGGTACCACCGGCGAAGTCGAGGACGCCGAGCTCGAAGATCCAGCCACCGCCCCACACCCAGTGCGCGACCGGGAAGTAGACCAGGGTGGCCCACAGGCCGGCGAAGAGCAGCCAGGCGCCGAACTTCGCCCGGTCCGCGATCGCACCGCTGATCAGTGCGACGGTGATGATCGCGAACATCATCTGGAAGACGGCGAACAGCAGGTCCGGGATGCCGCCCTCGGAGCCCGACTCGAGCATGCCGCGCAGGCCGGCCATGGAGAGGTCACCGGTGACGCCGCCGACGTCCTCACCGAAGGCGATGCTGTAGCCGTAGAAGACCCACAGCAGGCTGACCAGGCCGATCGCGCCGAAGCTCATCATCATCATGTTGAGCACGGACTTGGACCGCGTCATGCCACCATAGAACAGCGCCAATCCGGGCGTCATGAGCAACACCAGGGCGGCTGAAGTCAAAATCCAGGCGGTGGCACCAGAATCTAGTTCCGGCACGCTGCCTCCTCTCAGTTGGAAACATAACCGGCTCCAAGAGGCAGCATCGCCCGCTCGCCGGTTGCGCGAAGCTTGCTGGGCAGCTGTTTCACGCAGGGTGCCCGTGCCGTTTCCAACACGTGACGGGTTGTTTCCAACATGTGAAGAACACTTCACTATCGCCAGATCAGGCAGGGTCATATCAACCGAATAGCCACCGCCTACTGTCCGGAAGGCGACAGAACTCGTCACCCGTACCCGGACCGCTGCCGCCCCGGGCCGCGACCGGTCAGCGCAACTGGTACTCGCCGCCCGTCAGCGCAGCGCGTACTCCAGGATGTGCCGTTCGTAGTCAAGCAGCCGCAGATCCCGCATCGGCCGACGAAGATGACCTTTGTGCACGATCCGGACAAACGCCGGATCTCCGGCGGCGGCCATCCGACGAATTCCCTCCACGTGGTCGACGACCCGCTTGCGGATGGTCCGGACCAGCCGGTGCCGGTCGCGGGGGATCAGCCCGTACGCGTCGGCGAACAGCCGCAGCCTGCGCGGCCGGTCCGGGTGCCGCCAACCCAGCGTGTAGGAGTCCCGGTCGGAGAAGAGCGGCACCCAGGTCCACGCGGCGTACGCGACGTCGTAGATCCGCGCCCCCGGCGACGCCAGGTCGAAGTCGATCAGGGCGAGAGTACCGTCCGGACGCCAGATCACGTTGTGCGGGGCCGCGTCGTGGTGGCAGATCACCTCGGTGTCCGGCGGCGGCGGGCCGAACGAACGCCAGACCGCGCTACGCGGCGGATTGAACCCGTACTGGGCGTCGTGGAACATCCGCAACATCGTCGCGACGGTGACCAGCGCCTCGTCGCTGACCCAGTGCGGCGCCAGCGGATACTCGCCGCACTCCCCCTCGACGTAGGAGAGGACCTCACGGTTGCGTTCGTCCATGCCGAGGACCCGGGGCGAGCCGGTGAACCCGACGTACTCCAGATGCCGCAGCAGCGCGTGCACCGAGGGCGTCCACGGGCCGACGTTGCGCCGGACGGTGTCTCCGACCCGCACCACGGTGCTGACGTTGCCGCCACGCAGTGGGATCTCCTGCTGGGTCACGTACGGTCTCCCGAGACGTGGCTCCTGATTGCGGTACGTCACCCGAGGCTACGCATCCATTCCACGTGGATCGGCGCCCATCAGGGCGTCGACGAACTGCGCCGGATCGAACGGGGCGAGGTCGTCCGGACCTTCGCCGAGACCGACCAGTTTGACCGGAATGCCAAGTTTGCGCTGCACCGCGATGACGATACCGCCCTTGGCGGTGCCGTCGAGTTTGGTCAGCACCACCCCGGTCACCTCCACCGCCTCAGTGAACACCCGGGCCTGCTCCAACCCATTCTGCCCGGTGGTGGCATCCAGCACGAGCAGTGTCTCGTGCACCGGACCATGCTTGCTCACCACCCGCTTGACCTTGCCGAGCTCGTCCATCAGGCCGATCTTGTTCTGCAACCGGCCGGCGGTGTCGATCAGCACCGCGTCGACCTTGGTGTCGATGCCCCGCTTCACCGCGTCGAAGGCGACGCTGGCCGGGTCCGCACCCTCCGGGCCGCGGACCACCTCGGCGCCGACCCGAGAGGCCCAGGTGGTCAACTGGTCGGCGGCGGCGGCGCGGAACGTGTCGGCGGCGCCCAGCAGCACGGTACGGCCATCGGCGACCAGCACCCGGGCGATCTTGCCGCAGGTGGTGGTCTTGCCTGCCCCGTTGACCCCGACGACCAGCATCACGCTCGGCTCGCCGCCCGTGTTCAACGCCCGGTCGAGCTGCGGGTCCAGCGCGGCGACCAGCTCCTCGGTGAGCAGCGTACGCAGTTCGGTGGCACTGCGGGTGCCGAGGACCCGGGTACGCTCCCGCAGCCGGTCGACGATCTCCCGGGTCGGCTCGATGCCGACGTCCGCGGTGATCAGGCTCTCCTCGATCTCCTCCCAGACCTCCTCGTCCAGCCGGTCCCGGGAGAGCAGGTTCAGCAGTCCCTTGCCGAGCAGGCCCTGCGACCGGGACAGCCGGGTCCGCAGCCGGACCAGCCGCCCGGCCGTGGGCTCCGGACGTTCCAGGGTCGGTGGCGCCGGCGCCACCGGCTCCGCAGGCGCCTGCTCCGGTTCGGCCGGTGGCGCGACCGGACGTTCCTCGACGGCGACGCCGGCCGGACGCTCGCCGTCGGCTGGTGGGCGCTCCTGCGGCTGCTCGCCGCCGAGCGGGGTCGGCGGTGCCGGCGGCAGCGGAGGCTGCCGGCGCATCCGGGGCACCACCAGCCCGAGACCGGCGAGCAGCAGCACACCGAGCAGGATCGCGGCGAGGACGAGGTAATCCATGCGGAAATCCTGACAGATGGCCGCGACCGAGTCCCGCCCACCGCACCCATCGGTGACACCCACCCCCCGGTACAGTGTCGGGGGGGGGGGGGGGGGGAAAAAGGGAAAGGGGGGGGGAGGGGGGGGGGGGGAGAGGCAACGCGGAGGGGAGGGATAGGGAGGGTGGCGGGCGAAGGCGAAAGAAACAAAGGGGGACGAGCCGTCAGTTAAAGACA
>NZ_JBSWXD010000269.1:0-4638 GCF_056160425.1 Micromonospora sp. ABR4_055 | reverse complement strand
CCCCCCCCCCCCCCCCCCCCCCCCCCCCCCCCCCCCCCCCCCCCCCCCCCCCCCCCCCCCCCCCCCCCCCCCCCCCCCCCCCCCCCCGCCGCCGGATCACCCACTCCGCCACCACCACGTTGATCAGCCACCCGGCGGCCATGGTGCCGGTCCGGCCCGACGCCGTCACCGGGCCGACCACGGCCAGCCAGGCCAGCTGGGTGAAGAACTGGGTGCCCGCGCCCATCCCGATCGCGTAACCCCGGATCATCCAGGCCCGGTGCGCGGCGAAGTCACGGCGTCGGACCGCGACGAAGCCGACCACGACGCACGCCGCCATCGCCACGCTCACCACCACCCGGATGGCGACCAGCAGCTCGCTGTCGACCGCCGCCGGCGGCAGGAACAGGGTCAGCCACAGACCGGTCCCGGCGGTGAGCAACCCACAGACCACCAGGACTCGCCCGGCGGCCCGGTGCCAGGCCCGGCGGCGTCGCCGCAGACCCGGCGCGAACTGGAACGCCCCGACGAGGCTGAAGATGGTGACACCGACGATGTGCGTCACCAGCGCCACCGGGGCCGAGGTGACCCGGTCGCCGTCGGGCACGATGGGCGGCCCACCGACCAGCTCGGCCAGTCGCAGGCTGCCGGCGACCACCGGTACGACGGCGAGCAGCACCAGCCCGGTGGGGATCAGCCAGTTGGCGGGAGAGGACCGGCCGGCGACGGTGCGGGCGGTGGACCGGGGCATCGACCGTGGATTCGGTACGGCTGTTGGCATGGATCGATCGTCGCGGCGGCGCGGCGAGCGGTCATCGCCGCGTGGGCCGGCGTCGTCCCCGCCGTTGGACGGGGCAGCTCGTCGTACTTCTGGCCGGTACGCCGTGAACGCCCGCTGCGTACGATCGCGGTGTGCGTGCGCTGCTGCGGTCGGTGTGGGCCGAGCCCGCCGTCGCCGACCCACCGACGCGGGTCTGGCGGGACTGGCTGCTGCTCGGCGCGGTCTGGGTCGCGGCGACCCTCGAAGGGCTGCTGCGCACCGACCTGGTGTCGCCCGCGTACTCGTTGAT
The DNA here is from genome assembly GCF_056160425.1 of Micromonospora sp. ABR4_055. NCBI lineage: Bacteria > Bacillati > Actinomycetota > Actinomycetes > Micromonosporales > Micromonosporaceae > Micromonospora > Micromonospora sp. ABR4_055. The sequence continues at coordinate 3,589 of NZ_JBSWXD010000269.1, read as the reverse complement.
CGTCGCCCTGGTGTTGGCGCCGACGCTGTGGTGGCGGCGGACCAGGCCGCTGCTGATGGTCGCCGTGGCCTTCCCGGTCACCGCCGTGGCCGCGCTGCTGGCCGGCCACGAACCGGAGCTGGTCACCGGCGTCTACCTGCTGATCCTGCCGTACGCGCTGTACCGCTGGGGTTCCGGCCGGCAGATCATCGCCGGAACGGCGGTCATCCTGGCCAAGATGGGCCTGTCGGCGGCGGTCGGCCACCTCGACCTCGCCGACCTGGTCGGCGGGACGGTGGTGGTGTCCGCCGCGATGGCCGTGGCCACCGCTCTGCGGTACCGGGCCACGCTGTGGGCCCGCGAACTCGACCAGGCCAAGCTGGCCGAACGCGAACGACTCGCCCGCGACCTGCACGACACGGTGGCCCACCACGTGTCGGCGATGGCGATCCGCGCCCAGGCGGGCATCGCGGTGGCACCGACCCGACCGGCGGCGGCCCTCGACGCGCTGGCCGTGATCGAGGCCGAGGCGACCCGCGCCCTGGCCGAGATGCGACTGATGGTGCGCGGCCTGCGCCACGGCGAACCCGCCGGACGCCTGGCCCCGGCGGACCTCACCCCGAACCCCGGCATCGGCGACGTCGCGAGACTCGCCAGTCGGGCGCAGCCCGGACCGGTCGTCGACGTCACCCTGCACGGCGACGTCGACGACGTCCCGTCGACCGTCGCCACCGCGGTCTACCGGCTGGCCCAGGAGTCGGTGACCAACGCCCGACGGCACGCCCGGCACGCCACCCGGATCGAGGTCCGCGTCGACGTCGACGCCGACGCGGTACGGCTGCGGGTCAGCGACGACGGCGACACCAGCGCGGCCCGGCCCGCCGCTACCGGCGGCTTCGGCATCGTCGGCATGACCGAGCGGGCGGCTCTGCTCGGCGGCACCTGCGACGCCGGACCGGACCGCGACCGGGGCTGGACCGTCGCCGTGGCCCTGCCCCGCCAGGCTCCGACCGGTCGGGCCGGGACGTGACCGTCCGGGTGGTCGTCGCCGACGACCAGGAGATCGTGCGGACCGGGCTGACGATGATTCTCGACGCCCAGCCGGGCATCGAGGTCGTCGGCGCTGCGGCCGACGGCAGACGGGCGGTCGACCTCGCCCACCGGTTGCGCCCCGACGTGTGCCTGTTCGACATCCGGATGCCCGACGTGGACGGTATCGAGGCCACCCGCCGCCTCGCTGGTCCCGGCGTCGTCGATCCGCTCGCTGTGGTCGTCATCACCACCTTTGACCTCGACGAGTACGTCTACGCAGCGCTGCGCGCGGGTGCCCGGGGTTTCCTGCTCAAGGACGCCGGCACGGCGCTGCTCACCCAGGCCGTCCGGGCCGCCGCCGCCGGTGACGCACTCATCGCGCCGGCCGTCACCACCCGCCTGCTCAGCGCCTTCGCCGCCGCCGGTCCGGTGGCACCGGTCCGCCAGCCGCTCGATCCGTTGACCGACCGCGAGGAGCAGGTGCTGGTCGCCGTCGCCCGTGGCCGCACCAACACCGAGATCGCCGGCGAACTGCACATCAGCCTCAGCACGGTCAAGAGCCACCTGGCCGCCCTGATGACCAAGCTCGGCGTCCGCAATCGCGTCGAGGTCGCGATCTGGGCGTACGAGACCGGCCGGGTGCGCGTCGGCCTCGACCGGTCGACGTAGCGTGCGACGCGCGGGCGGACCGCCGGGCCTACCGTGGTCGCGTGAGGCTTCTCGTGGTGGGTGGCAGTGGGTTCCTCGGCCGGGAGATCGTTCGTCAGACGCGGTGTGCCGGGCACCGGGTGGCCGCGACCTTCCACCGCCGTCCGCCCAGCGATGATCTCGGCGCCGGAGTCGACTGGCACGCGCTCGACATCCGCATCCGTGACGATGTCGCCCGTGTCGCCGCCACGGCCCGGCCCGACGTGATCGTCAACGCCGCCTACCGCCAGAGCGACTGGGCGAGCACCGCCGACGGCGGTGCTCACGTCGCCCTCGCCGCTGCGGCGGTGGCGGCCCGGCTCGTCCACGTCTCCAGCGACGCGGTCTTCGCCGGTGCGGCGGTCGCCTACGACGAGACGTGCCCACCGGACCCGACGACGCCGTACGGTGCGGCCAAGGCCGCGGCTGAGACGGCGGTCGCGGCGATCACCCCCGACGCCGTCATTGCCCGGACGTCACTGATCATCGGGTACGGCGAGTCCGTCCACGAGCGACACGTGCACGCTCTGGCTGCCGGCGTCGGCACCGGTGTGCTGTTCACCGACGACGTGCGGTGCCCGGTGCACGTCGCCGACCTCGCCGCTGCGCTGCGCGAACTCGCCGGGTCGCCGTACTCCGGGATCCACCACGTCGCCGGTCCGGACGCGATCAGCCGGCATCGCCTGGGGGTGCTCATCGCCCGCCGAGACGGCCTCGACCCCACGGCGTTGCCCACCGGCCGACGTGCCGCCAGCGGCGTCCCCGGACCGGCCGAGCTGCGGCTGGACTGCGCCCGGACCCGTGCCCGGCTGACCACCCGGCTACGCGGTGCCCACGAGTTCCTCGCCGCCGCGCGGACCTGACCGCTGCGCGAGCAGGTCCGCCTCGGTCAGCCGGCCGGACAAGCGACCGGCCCCGTGGACGTCGTCCACACTCATCTGCGCCACGAGACCGTGGGCCTCGTGGATGCCTGCCATGCTACGGCGGGCAGTGTAGGACCCCGTGTCAGCCGACCCGGGTCAGGCGTACCGCGTCGGCGACGATGTGGCCGCCGGCCGGTGCCCACCGGCTCACCCCGACCACCGGCCGCCGCCCCGCCGCCAGCGCGAAGACACCCAGCTCCCGCCACCGGCCGCCGCCGGTGCGTTGATCCACCGGCCGGCTGACCAGCCCGGTGGTGGTCTGCACCAGGTGCGGCGCGGCCGGGTGGTAGCCCGACGCCGCCGGATGCCACACGTCGACCCGGTAGCTGCCGGCCGCCGGCACGGTGACGGTGAACCAGGCCGGGTCGCTGACCGGCTGCGGGCTGGTGAACCGGTAGTCGGTGCCGTACCGTCCGGCCGACCAGCTCGACGTGCCCCAGGCGGCGCTGGCGGTGAACCCGTGCGGCGTGCGGTTGTCGACGATCACACTGAACGCGTCGCTGCCGGCGGCCAGCACCCGCGCCGGCCCCGCCGGGCTCTCCCGGTGCTGGCGGTCCAGTGCGGTGACCAGATAGGTGTACGCCGATCCGGGCGCCGCCGTCGCGTCGGTGAAGGAGCCACCAGTGCCGGTGGACCGTACCGTCGCCAGCAGGTGGCGGGCGTCGTCGAACGCGGTCGGGTCGGCCGCGTCGGTGCCGGGGCAGCGGTAGAGCGCGTACGCCGTCGGGACGGCGGCGCCGGTGGCGGCGAGCCAGCCCAGCCTTACCCCGGTCGGGGTGCGGGTCGCGGCGGTGATCGCCGGCGGCGGCGGTGTGCTGCCCGGGGCCGGTACGCCGCCGCGGCCGGCCGCGACCAGCACCAACGCGGGCCAGGAGTAGTGGTCGGCGACCAACCAGCTGACCCCGCCAAGCCAGTCGGCGCGCACATTCTTTCCTCTTAACTGCAAGTCGCCATGGACCTGCGGGTAG
>NZ_JBSWXD010000268.1:0-4653 GCF_056160425.1 Micromonospora sp. ABR4_055 | reverse complement strand
CCCCCCCCCCCCCCCCAAAAACACAACCCCCCCCCCCAGATAACCGGCTTTGTCTCGTGGGCTCGGAGATGTGGAGAAGAGACAGTGGTTGGGCCGGCCGGCACGGGTGTCCGCGCCACGACCGGCCGGGCCACGCTCCTCCAGCTCGGCGAGCTGTCGTTCCACCCGGTCCAGGTGCAGGTCGACCTGCCATTCGTCGTAGCCGTTGAACCGGACTCTGAATACGACATCGTGCACTTCCTGCGCGGAAACCGGTGACCCTACCGGCTCGCCGGCGAGTGTGGCCTCTACACGGTCGAGGAAGGCATCCACTTCGTCGACCTTGTAGCCCCGACGAAGCGCCCGACGCCGGAAGCGCTGTCCCTGACTCGCCACTACGTCTCCTGATTCACTCGCTGATCACACCGGTAGCTCATGACGCCGTCTCGGCGGCCGCGAGCTGCCCGCATGCTCCATCGATCTCCCGGCCCCGGGTGTCGCGAACGGTCACCGCGACACCAGCTGCACGCAGCCGGCGAACGAATTCCCGCTCGACCGGCTTGGGACTGGCGTCCCAACGACTGCCCGGAGTCGGATTGAGCGGAATGAGATTCACGTGGGCCATGCGACCAGCCAGCAATCGACCCAGCAGATCGGCTCGCCATGGCTGGTCGTTCACATCCCGGATCATCGCGTACTCGATGGACACCCGCCGACCCGTACGGTCCGCGTACTCCCACGCGGCGTCCAGGACTTCGGCGACCTTCCACCGTTGGTTGACTGGCACGAGTTTGTCGCGCAGATCATCATCGGGCGCATGCAACGACAGCGCAAGAGTCACCGATAGGTCTTCCCCGGCGAGACGCCGCATTGCCGGCACCAGTCCGACGGTCGAGACCGTCAGGTGCCGCTGTGACAGACCCAGCCCTTCCGGTGGTGGCGCGCAGAGCCGTCGGACGGCGGCGATCACCCGGCCGTAGTTGGCCAACGGCTCGCCCATCCCCATGAAGACGACGTGTGACAGCCGGGGCGGTGAACCGGTGATGCCACCCGCCGCAGCCACCCCCGCGAGGTGGACGACCTGATCGACGATCTCCGCGGTAGACAGGTTCCGGGTCAGCCCGGCCTGACCGGTGGCACAGAACGGACAGGCCATCCCGCACCCGGCCTGGCTGGACACGCAGACGGTCACCCGGTCCGGGTAGCCCATCAACACGCTCTCCACCAGGGCTCCGTCGTGCAACCGCCAAAGCGCCTTGCGGGTGGCGCCGCTGTCACACGCGCTTTCGCGCACCGGAGTGAGCAGGGTCGGCAGCAGCCGTTCGGCGACCCCTGCCCGGACGGTGGCCGGCAGATCCGTCATCGCCTGCGGGTCCCGGGTCAGCCGGCCGAAGTAGTGGGTGGAAACCTGCTTCGCCCGGTAGGCGGGCTGACCGAGCCCGGCAAGCAGCGTCTGCCGCTCGCCGAGATCGAGATCAGCCAGGTGCTGGGGCGGCAGGGCGGGGCGACCGTCGGACGCGACGGTCGCCGGACGGCTCGGGGTCAGCGGCAGGCTTCTCATGGCAGGACCAGTCTCCCACGATCCCGCCGTGGCCGGCTCGCCACGGTGGGCGCATCGACCGGCACCCCCTTCTGAACGACCGCTCAGCCGGCCAACGCGATCAACGACAGCACGAGGTAGGAGACCGGCAACGCGAACAGGATCGAGTCGAGCCGGTCCATCAGCCCGCCGTGTCCGGGCAGCAGGTTGCTCATGTCCTTGACCCCGAGATCCCGCTTGAGCATGGACTCGCCTAGGTCCCCCAGCACTGCCGCGACCGACACCGCCACGCCGAACAACGCCCCCCACAGCGGCATGACGTCGAGCAGCAGAAGCAGCAGCACCGCGCTGCCGATCCCGGCGGCGGCCACCGACCCGGCAAAGCCTTCCCAGGACTTCTTCGGGCTGATCGTCGGCGCCATCCGGTGCCTGCCGTAGAAGACACCGGCGGCATAGCCACCGGTATCGGAGAGGATCACCGCAGCCAGGGTGACCAGGATCTGCAGGTCGCCATCCGGCCGACTGGCCAGCAGCGCGGCGAAACCACCTAGAAACGGGACGTAAACCGCGATCAGCGTGGCCGTGGCCGCGTCCCGCTGGTACCCGGACGGTCCATCGCCCAGCCGCCAGATCAGCATCGCCAGAACCGTCACCAGCAACCCGAGCGCCAGAGCATCCGGGCCGATCCGCCAGGCCAACACGGACATCAGCGCGCCGCCGGCGAGCAACGGGATCGTCGGCGGACGGGCGCCGCTGGTACGCACCGCCCGGATCATCTCCCAGGTGCCCAGGCTGACGGCGGCCAGCAGGACGACCAGGAAGGCTGGCCGCCATAGGAACAACGAACCGAGCACCACGACGACCAGCCCGAGGCCGACGCCGATGGCAGCCGGCAAGTTTCGGCCGGCCGACGGCCGGCGGTCGGCGGTCGGCGGTGCGTTCCCGGCCTCGCCGGGCGGATCCTGACCGGCCCGACGCGGGTCGATCGGCTCCGGCACCGGCTGATCCGGGTCGGAGCGCTCGGTCACCGGCCGAGCCGGACCAGACCGGCCGGATCGACGGCGTCGCGCGCCGGCCCGCCGGCGCGCTGCCGAGCTGTCCGGCCCCGCCTGCGGAGCCGGGTCCGTTGACGGCGCTACCCGCTCGCCGTCCCGGTACCCGGTCGACCAGTGCCCGGCGCCGTGACCGTTACCGGCTGGCGCGCCGCCGTGGGGCAGACCGCCGTTGCCAAGGTGGGAACCGGTGTACGGGAATTCCCCCGTACCGGTGTACGGCCCGGTGGGGACGGGACCGCCGTGGGCGGCGCCGCCGTACACCGGGCCGGGCACGGCGTTCGGGCCGCCGTACGGCTGGGACCGCTCAGCCAGCGGATGGCCGTTACGGGTCTCCGGAGCTGACGGTTCGGGCGCGGCGCCGGGGTGCCGCGCCCTTGTTCGAGCGTCCGGTTGATCGCCGCCAGCGGTCTCGGGGTAGGACATCAGACCTCGAGCAGCTCGGTTTCCTTGTGTTTGACCAGTTCGTCGACGCTGGACACGTACCGGTGAGTGAGATCGTCCAGTTCCTTCTCCGCCCGGCGTCCCTCGTCCTCGCCGGCCTCGCCGTCCTTGACGATGCGGTCGAGTTCTTCCTTGGCCTTACGACGGACGTTGCGGATGGCGACCTTGGCGTCCTCGCCCTTGCCGCGCGCCACCTTGATCATCTCTCGCCGGCGGTCCTCGGTCATCTGCGGCAGCAGGATCCGGAGCTGGGTCCCCTCGTTGTTGGGGTTGACTCCGAGGTCCGAGTCGCGGATCGCCTTCTCCATCGCGGCGAGCTGCGACATGTCGTACGGCTTGACGATGGCCATCCGCGGCTCGGGCACCCCGACGGATGCCATCTGAGTGATCGGCGTCGGGGTTCCGTAGTAGTCGAGCACGATGCGGGAGAACATCGCCGGAGTGGCCCGACCGGTCCTGATCGCGCCCAGCTCCTCCTTGGCGTGCTCGACGGCGCGCTCCATCTTCTCCTCTGCTTCGAGCAGAGTCTCCTCGATCACCTGTTCCGTCGCCTCCTTCTGATGGTCCGGTGTCCCTGCTGGCACCTGCCGGTACGGATCCGCCGCGCGGTCCGGCCGGTCAGGTCGTGATCAAGGTACCGATGCGCTCGCCGGCGACTGCGCGCACGATCGTGTCGTCGCCCTGCGCGCCGAAGACCAACATCGGCAGGTCGTTGTCCATGCAGAGGCTGAACGCCGCAGCGTCGGCAACCCGCAGTCCGCGCCGTAGCGCCTCGGCGAAGGTCACCGTGTCGAGCTTGCTGGCGGTCGGGTCGGTCCGTGGATCGGCGGTGTACACCCCGTCCACGCCGTTCTTGCTCATCAGCACCACGTCGGCGTGGATCTCCAGAGCACGCTGCGCCGAGACGGTGTCGGTGGAGAAGTACGGCATACCGGCACCCGCGCCGAAGATCACCACACGGCCCTTCTCCAGGTGCCGGATCGCGCGCAGCGGGATGTACGGCTCCGCGACCTGGGCCATCGTGATGGCGCTCTGCACCCGGGTCTCGACGCCTTCCTTCTCCAGGAAGTCCTGCAGGGCCAGGCAGTTCATCACAGTGCCCAGCATGCCCATGTAGTCGGCCCGGGCCCGGTCCATGCCGCGCTTCTGCAGCTCGGCGCCGCGGAAGAAGTTGCCGCCGCCGACCACCACCGAAACCTGGACCCCGAGCCGGGAGACAGTGGCGATCTGCCGGGCGATGTCCTGCACCACATCCGGGTCGACGCCGATGGCTCCGCCGCCGAATACCTCACCGGACAGTTTCAGTACCACCCGCCGGGACCGCCCGGGTGGAGGCGCGGTCGGGTCGTCCGCCGCCAGCGTGTGTCCACTCATTACCTGCGTCATCCGACCCGCCCTTCGCTAGCTGCCCTCAGCGCCGCCGTACTCACCCTCGTGCCCACACTACGGAACGAGGAGGCCGTGGTGCCTGTCACGTACACCAACGGCCTCCTCTATCGATCGATCGTCTCGATCCTCACCGGGTACCTGGCTGGGGCGGAGACTGGCAGGCAAAAAGCACACAAAACCAACCCCAACCCCAGCTCAGCCCCGCCAAAACCCGACCCAAAGAAAAAAAATACATCGGTGTTCTTCTCC
>NZ_JBSWXD010000267.1:0-4696 GCF_056160425.1 Micromonospora sp. ABR4_055 | reverse complement strand
TTTTTCTTTTCCCCCCCCCCCCCCCCCCACGCGGGGACGTTACGGGTCAGCCGTTGGCCGCGATGTCCTGCACCAGGTGCACCAGCGTGCGCACCGGTACGCCGGTGCCACCCTTGCTCCAGTAGCCGAACGGCTCGCCGGCGTGGTAGGCCGGGCCGGCGACGTCGAGGTGCGCCCAGGCGACCCCCTCGCTGACGAACTCGCGGAGGAACACCCCGCCCTGCAGCATGTGGCCGGCCCGGTCCATCGCCGAGTTCACCTGGCAGATGTCCGCCACCTCCGACTCCATGCCCTTGCGGACGTCGTCGGGCAGCGGCATCGGCCAGGCCGGCTCACCCACCGCGTCCCCGCCGGCCCGTACCCGGGCACACAGCTCGTCGCTGCCCATCACCCCGGCCATCCGCTTGCCCAGCGCGACCACCTGCCCGCCGGTCAGCGTCGAGGTCTCCAGCAGGTAGTCGCAGCCGTCCGCGCAGGCCCGGGCCATCGCGTCGGCGAGCACCATCCGGCCCTCGGCGTCGGTGTTGAGCACCTCCACCCGCTTGCCGTCGAACATGGTCACCACATCGCCGGGCCGGTACGCGGTACCCGACGGCATGTTCTCCGCCATCGGCAGGTACGCGGTGACCGGCACCGACGGCCGTAGCGCGGCGATCGCCAGCATCGCCGCCCCGACGGCGGCCGCACCGGCCATGTCCGACTTCATCTCCCACATGCCCTGCGCCGGCTTGATCGACACGCCGCCGGTGTCGAAGGTGATGCCCTTGCCGACCAGCGCGACCCGTGGGGCGTCCGGGGCCGCCTCCGGCGGGGTATAGGAGACGATCACCAGCCGGGGCGGTGCGGCCGAGCCGCCGCCCACGGCGAGGATCCCGCCGTAGCCCCCGTCGATCAGCGCCTGCTCGTCCAGCACCTGCACGGTCAGCCCGGCAGCGACCGCCGTGTCCCGTACCGAATCGGCGAACGCCGGTGGCCGCAGCTCGTTCGGCGGGGTGTTCACCCAGTCTCGGCAGGCGATCACCGCCGCGGCGACCGCCTCCGCCCGGGCCACCTCGGCCTGCACCGCGGGGTCGGCGGCGTCGGTGACGTGCAGGGCGATCGAGGCGACCGGTGCTCGTCGGCCCGGCTGCGGCCGGGTCTTGTAACCGGCGAACCGGTAGCTACCGAGCAGCGCGCCCTCGGCGACCGCGCGCAGTGCCGCCGGCCCGTCCGCGTCATCCGGGACCGGCAACGCCACGGCGACCCGCGAGGTGCCGGCGAGTGCCCGTACCGCCGCGCCGGTCGCTCGGCGCAGCGTCTCCGGGGCGGGCGCCGCGCCGGTCGGCTCCGGACCCAGCCCGACCGCGACCAGCAGCGGCGGCCCGACCGTACCGAGCGTGGCCAGCTTGATCACTTCGCCGGCGGCGCCGGTGGCGCCGAGCAGACTGAGGGCCTCGGTCAGTCGACCCTCGAACGCGACCGCGATGCTCTCCGCCCCGGTCGCCAGCAACAGGGCGGGCGTCGTGCCCGGCGTGCCGTCCGCCGCCGCCTGGTCTGCGTCCGGCTGGTCCTGACTGTGTACGCCGATCACCAGCGCGTCGACGGCCAGCTCAGCGGGGTCGGTGTCGACCAGGTCCAGGGTTGTGGTGGTTGATGTCACTCGGCGTCTCCGGCAGCTGGGCCGGTCGGCTTGTGGCGACCGGCGGGTTGGTCTCCGGCGCAACTTGCTCCGCCGGACGGGGTGGTGCCCCGCCGATGCTAGCCACCTGCGGGTCCGCCGGTAAGTTGCCTCCCATGACCGAGGTGACCATGACCGGGGACGGCGCGCCGCGCAGATCCCCGCTGCACGACCGGCACGTCGCGCTCGGCGCGAAGTTCGCGGCCTTCGGCGGCTGGCAGATGCCGCTGGAGTACGCCGGCGGCGGCGTGCTGCGCGAGCACGAGGCGGTGCGTGACGCCGTCGGCGTGTTCGACGTGTCGCACCTCGGCAAGGCCCGGGTCACCGGACCCGGCGCGGCGGCGTTCGTCAACACCTGCCTCAGCAACGACCTGGACCGGATCGCCGCCGGTTCGGCCCAGTACACGCTCTGCTGTGACGACGCCACCGGCGGCGTCGTCGACGACATCATCGCCTACCGGTACGCCGACGACCACGTGTTCCTGGTACCCAACGCGGCGAACACCGGCGAGGTGGTCGGCCGGCTGCGGGCGGCGGCGCCCGGCGGGGTCACGGTTACCGACGAGCACACCGGGTACGCCGTACTGGCGGTGCAGGGACCGGCCTCGGCCGGACTCCTCGCCGATCTGGGGCTGCCCACCGGGCATCCGTACATGAGCTTCGTCGCCGGTCGGCTGGCCGGCACCGAACTGGTCGTCTGCCGCACCGGGTACACCGGCGAGCACGGCTACGAACTGGTGGTGCCGGCCGAGGCGGCGGGCCGGGTGTGGGACCTGCTGCTGGCCGCCGAGACACCGATCGCCGCGCGGGCCTGTGGGCTGGGCGCTCGGGACACGCTGCGCACCGAGATGGGGTACGCGCTGCACGGCCAGGACCTGACGGTGGCGGTCACCCCGGTGCAGGCCCGGCTCGGCTGGGCGGTCGGCTGGCGCAAACCGGACTTCTGGGGTCGGACCACACTGCTGGCGGAAAAAGCAGCCGGGCCGGCCCGGCTGCTGCGCGGTCTGCAGGCCGTGCAGCGGGCCATCCCGCGACCCGGCATGGCCGTGCTGCTCGACGGAGCGCAGGTCGGTGCGGTGACCAGCGGTACCTTCTCGCCGACCCGCAGGGCAGGTGTCGGCCTGGCTCTGCTGGACACCGCTGCGGTGCCGACCGACGGTGTCGAGGTGCAGGTTGACGTGCGCGGCCGACACGCGCCGATGCGGGTGGTGACCCCGCCGTTCGTACCGTCGTCGGTGCGTTGACTGCCCGCTGCGCTGACGGCGTCCCGGCTCAGCGCCCGACCGGACCGCTCACCGCCCGGTCGGGCCCCGGTCGCCCTGATCGAGTACCGACTCGGTCCAACCACCCTCCACCATTCGGTCGCCGCTGATCAGCGCCCAGTCGACCACGTCCGCGGCGTCCACCTCGACCGGGCTGCCGACCCGTACGGTCGGGTCGCAGACCGCGTCGACCGTGCTGGCCGCGTGGATCCGGCCGGGATGCGGCCAGCCGGTGACGTTGGCCCATACGTACTCGTGGCCGTCCGGCGCGGTGAGACCGTACTTGACCAGCAGTTGACCGCCGAGCGCGCGGGCGAGGTACCGGGCCCGGACCTCGCCCAGCGACCGGCGGGCGGTGGTGATCGCCTGTGCCATCGCGTCGCTGCGCCGGGCGTAGTGGATCTCCGGCTGCCCGGCGCCGAAGAGCTCGCCGCAGACCTGGGTGAAATAGTCCCCGGCGTCGCTGTCGGCGACCTGCGGCGGCGGGCGGAGGGTGAGGAAGGAGTCGGCCTCCGGATCGGTCGACGGGTCCAGCACGATCCGCAGCAGCGCCGAACCCGCCGAATCGTGCCGGTCCTGGTTGCCGTACGCGACGGCGATGTCGTGGCCGGACACCGGCAAATTCACCGGCAACTGGACGAAGGCCGGCGGCTCCGGTTCAGCCAGGGCCTCGGTCCAGATCCGCAGCAGCCGGCGGGCGGTCCCGGTCATGATCGCCCCCCAGGCCCGGACGAACCTCGGCGGCACCTGCTGCGCCTGCAGCTCCAGCAGCCCGAACCGACGCAGCCCTTTCGTGGTGAACCAGAGCCCGTCGTCGTCGGGGGAGTAGGGCACCAGGATCCAGTCGACCAGGCGGATCCGGCCGTCGGCGTCGGGCAGCGACCGCAACGCACCCGCCGGGTCGAGGAACTGCAGCCCGAACAGGTCGATCAGGTCGACGTCGAGGGCGTCGGCCAGCGCCGCGCCGACCGCCCGCGCGGCCCACTCATGCGCCGGCGGCCAACCCGGCCGGTAGTTGGCCTGGACCACGACACAACGCTGTGCGGTGCGGAGTCGGGCCAGCTGACCGCCGGTTGCCCCGAACGCGGCCAGCAGATCCGGCGGCAGCTCCGGCAGCCGGTCGACCGGGCGGGTCTGCACGGTCATCAGCGGACTGCCGAGCATCTGTCGGGTCAGGTCGCGCACCGGTCGGGGCAGCCGGTCACCGAGCCAGTCCACCGCGTCCAGCGCCTCCGGTACAGCCGCGTCCGGCGGTACCACCGGGACCAGGTACGTGGCGGCCAGCGACTCCGGGACCGGCACTGGCAGCAGCAGGTCGTCCGAACTGGCGGCCATAGGTGCTCCCTGCTCCCCGGGTCGTGCGTCGCTGGCGAGGTGAACGCTACCCGGCACCGGACCCGTGGCGGCCGAGGTTGCCGATCGCCGTGGCCCGTTGCCGACGGCCGGTCGGGGTGCGGCCGGCACCGCCGGTCACCTGACACCGGGTCACCGCACGGTTACCAGGCCCAGGTAGACGGCGGTGGTGGTGAATTCGACCCCGGCACCCAGCACATCGCCGGTGATCCCGCCGAACCGGCGTACCAGATGGCGCAGCCAGGTCTGCCACAGCAGCACGGCGCCCAGCACCACCAGCGGCCCCTGCCAGGGTCGGCCGGGTACGGCGGCGACCGCCACGGCGGCGACCAGGACCGTGCCGGCCGCCAGCAGCGGCCACCGCTGGGTGCCGGCCACCAGCGCGCCGAGCCCGTCCGGTCGGGCGGCCGGCACGGCCTGGCGG
>NZ_JBSWXD010000266.1:0-4852 GCF_056160425.1 Micromonospora sp. ABR4_055 | reverse complement strand
CCCCCCCCCCCCCCCCCCCCCCCCCCCCCCCCCCCCCCCCCCCCCCCCCCCCCCCCCCCCCCCCCCCCCCCCCCCCCCCCCCCCCACGACCGGAATCCGGGCCGTGGGCACCACGACCCGTGATCCGAGAAAGGAGCCAGATCGTGGCCCTGACCACGAAACCCGTCCCGGCCACGAGTACCGACACTGCCCCGGCGGACACGAACAGGAGGCGGGGCAGCGCCAAGGGCGGCAGCCGGCGGCACGGCGAAGGGTTGGCCGGATACGTCTTCCTGTCCCCGTGGCTGCTGGGGCTGATGGCGATCACTGCCTTCCCCATGCTGTTCTCGCTCTACCTCAGCTTCACCAACTACGACATCCTGTCCTCCTGGGAGTTCGTCGAGTGGGTCGGCTTCGAGAACTACTGGGACCTGTTCGTCAACGACCAGACCTTCCGCCACTCGGTGCAGGTCACGCTGATCTTCGCGTTCGTCGCCGTACCGCTGAAGTTGGCCGCCGCTCTCGGCGTCGCGCTGCTGCTCAACCGGGAGACCCGCGGGGTCGGGCTGTTCCGCAGCCTGTTCTACCTGCCGTCGCTGCTCGGCGGCAGCGTCGCGCTGGCGCTGATCTGGCGGGCGATGTTCAGCGGCGACGGCGCGTTCAACGACTTCCTCGGGCTGTTCGGCATCACCGGACAGCCGTGGGTCAACGACCCGGACTGGGCGTTGGAGACCCTGATGGTGCTGGCCATCTGGCAGTTCGGCGCTCCGATGGTGATCTTCCTGGCCGGGCTGAAGCAGGTGCCGACCGAGCTGTACGAGGCGGCCTCGGTCGACGGCGCCGGCAAGATCCGGCAGTTCTTCAACGTCACCCTGCCGATGCTCTCCCCGGTGATCTTCTTCAACCTGGTGCTGGAGACGATCAACGGATTCCAGGGCTTCACCGCCGCGTTCGTGATCAGCAACGGCACCGGCGGGCCGGTCGACTCGACCATGCTCTACACGCTGTACCTCTACACCAAGGGCTTCACCGAGTTCCAGATGGGATACGCGTCCGCGCTGGCCTGGGTCTTCCTGATCGCGATCGGCCTGATCACGGTGCTGTTCTTCAGCACCGGCCGGTTCTGGGTGCACTACTCGGACGGAGACAACGACTGATGGCTACCGAAGCTGCTCCGATGTCGACGGCGGACGGCGGCAGCGCCGCACGCCGCCGGGCCGCCGGCGGCACCGCCCGAGGCGTCGCCCGGGTGGCGGTGCTGGTCGCCATCCTGGTCGTGGTCCTCTACCCGCTGATCTGGGTGCTGGGCTCGTCACTCAAGTCACCGACCGAGGTGGCCAGCAACCTGTCGGTCATCCCGCAGGACCCGACCTGGGCGAACTACCCGGACGGCTGGAACTACCTGAGCAACATCTCGTTCGGCCGGTTCTTCTGGAACAGCACGGTGATCTCGATGGCGACCGTGGTCGCCAACGCGGTCTCCTGCCTGCTGGCGGCGTACGCCTTCGCCCGGCTGCAGTTCCGGGCCCGCAGGTTCTGGTTCGCCATCATGATCGGTACGCTGCTGCTGCCCAGCCACGTGCTGATCGTGCCGCAGTACATCATGTTCAACTCGTTCGGCTGGATCGACACCCCGCTGCCGTTGATCGTGCCGAAGCTGCTGGCCACCGAGGCGTTCTTCGTCTTCCTGATGGTGCAGTTCATGCGGGGCATCCCCAGGGAGCTGGACGACGCGGCCAAGATCGACGGATGTTCGCCGTTCGGGGTGTTCCGGTACGTCATCGTGCCGCTGGCCCGGCCGGCGCTGGTCACCACGGCGATCTTCTCGTTCATCTGGACCTGGAACGACTTCCTGACCCAGCTGATCTACCTGCCGAGTGTGGAGAGCTACACGGTGCCGATCGGGCTGCGGCTGTTCATCGACTCCACCGGGCAGACCTCGCTCGGCCCGATGTTCGCCATGTCGGTGCTGTCGCTGCTGCCGGTCTTCCTCTTCTTCCTGGCGTTCCAGAAGATGCTGGTACAGGGCATCAACACCAGCGGCCTCAAGGGGTGACGTCGATGGCTCCCGCAGAGTGGCCGGACAACCCGGCACCGGCCCGCGCCGACTGGCGCGACACTCTGCGGGCCGCCACCGATCTGGCGCTGCTCGGCATCGTCACCGCGCTCGCGTCGGCGGCCGTACTGACCGCCGGCGCGGCGCTGGCCACCGCCAGCGCCGCGATCCACCGGTGGACGGTCGACGGCCACTGGCCGGACCTGCGGGACCTGGCCGGGCGATTCTGGCGCGGGCTGCTGCCCGGAGCCGTCGCCACCGTGGTCGCCGTGGTCGGCGCGCTCCTGCTCGCCGGCAACGCCGTGCTGATCTCGGCCGAGGTGGTGCCCGGCGGCACGGCGATGCTGGTCGGCACCGTGCTGCTTGCCGCGCTGGTGGGCGGCTTCGCCGGCCTCGTCGTGGTCGAGATCGGCCGGGGCGCCGGTGGCTGGCGGGCGGCGGTGCGGGCCAGCTGGCGGATCGCCGAACGGCGACCGCTGGCGGTGCCGGCCGCCGCCGGGGTGGTCGGTCTCGCCGCCGTACTGACCGTGCTGGTCATGCCGATCCTCGCGCCGATCCTGCTCGGCTACACCCTGTTCGCCCTGCACGCCGTGCTACGCCGGTTCAACCGGCGATGAACCGGTGCGTGACGAAACCGTCGGCCGTCGGGCAGAAGACCACCGCACGGTCCCACGAGCAGGCGACGGTACGTACGCCCTGCAGTACGCCGAGTTCGAGCCGGTCGGCCGGTGCGGCAGCCGGTACGCCGGCGACGCTGGCGTCCTCCGGGTAGCTGCCCGGGTCGTCCAGGAACCACAGCAGGTTCGCCCGGTCGATCCTTACCGCCACCCCGTCACGACGCAGCAGTTCCTCGCCGTCGGAGTCGAGCAGCAGCGACAGGTAGGGAGTCGTCGTACGGCGTAGCAGGATCTGGTCGCCGACCGGCACGACCACCTCGAAGTCGGCGGCCGGCACCCGCCACTGCACGCCGTCCTCGGCCGGGTCGATCACCACGAGTTCGTTGGTGTCGGAACCGAAGCCGGTCGATTCCAGCAGGCAGATCCGGGTGCCGCCGCACGGGGTGAGGCTCTGCAGCCGCCGCTGGTCGTCGGCCGGGGTGTAGAGGTTGACCGACTCGCCGGTCGTCGACAGGTCGTACGACGCCAGCCGGTATCCGCTGCTGTCCGACGGCGCGATCACCAGCCGGCCCGCGTAGACAACGACCGGGTCGGTCGGCGCGGCCACGTTCGATCGGTCGCCGAGCAGTTCGCCGGAGCCCGCGTCGAACACCCGGGCGTGCCGGGTCGAGGTGAGCTGCACGATCCGTCGGTCGTCGGCCAGGTCGGGCGTGGTGGGGGCGCCGTCGAAGCCGGCCGGGCCGGTCAGGTCGGCGGCGCTCACCGCCGGGTACACCGCGGTGTCGGTGTCGTCGTACTGGTCGGCCGGGTTTTCGTGCTCCCAGCGTTCGGTGCCGTCCCGCAGGTCCAGCCCGACCAGCCGGGCACCATCCACGTCGGACCAGACGAGGACGTCGTCGAAGACGAACAACTGGTCCTTGCCGAGAATCTCGAAGTGCCACAGCTGCCGGCCGTCGGTCGGGTCGAGCACCGCGACTGGCCGGGTGGCGCTGCTGTAGGCGTCGGCGACGGCGATCACCGCGTCCGGGGTGGCCCGCAGGCCGAACCACCGGTCGGCGCGCACGGTCGTCGCCTCGTCCCACCGCTGGTCGCCGGTCGCCGGGTCGACGGCGACGACGCCGAGCCGGCCGTCGTCGCGGACGTAGCCGCCGTACGCCTGGCCGTCGACCAGTTGGGTGAAGTCGGCGTCCGCGTCCTCGGGCACCGTGATCGCCTTGCCGACCTGGCTGAACGCCCGGAACTCGATCGGCCGGGCCGGATCCCGCAGCAGGTAGACGACGCTGGCGACGGTCACCGCGACCACGGCCAGGGCGGCGCCGCCGACCAGCCACGGCAGCCGACGCCGCCGCGCCGGGCCGGACGGTGCGGGTGAGACCGGGGATGGTGCGGGTGCAACCGGCGGTACGGGTGACGCGACGGCGGACGGCGCGGCCGGAACGGATGCCGGCGCAGGCAGGTCGGCCAGCGCGCCTTCGGCGACCGGCAGTTCCGGCTGCTCCAGCACGGTCGGTGCGATCCCCAGCTCGCTGTGCAGCATCCGGGCCACCAGCGGCACCCGCGACGAGCCGCCGACCAGGAACAGTCCGGCAAGCTGGTCGACCCCGAGCCCGCAGGCCGCGACCAACCGGGCCGTCTCCTGTACGCCACGGCCGATCAGCGGGGTGGCGACCCGCTCCAACTCGTCACGGGTCAGGTGCACCGCCCGGTCCACGCCGGGCACGGCGACCGGCGCCGACGACGCCCGGGACAGCATCTCCTTCGCCCCGCGTACGTCGTCCCAGAACTGCCGGCGGTTGCGCCACTGCGCCGGGGTGGCCGGAGCGGCCAACTGCTGCCGTACCTGCGGATCGAGCACCGCGCCGAGCTGTTCGACCAGCGCCGCGTCCAGGTCGAGACCGCCGAGTTCGGTGAGGCCGCCGGAGCCGATCACCGCGAACCGGGCCCGCCCGTGCGGGTCGACTCCGTCGTTGCGAACCACGGCGATGTCGAGGGTGCCGCCGCCGAAGTCGAACACGGCGAGGGCCTGCCCGACCGGCACCGGTCGGCGTAGCACGTCGGCGAAGTAGCGGGCCGCGGCGACCGGCTCCGGCACCAGCCGGGTCGCGGGCGTGCCGGACCCGACGGGCGGCGGGCCGGAGGTGGCCGGCCCGCCGGGGATGGCCGGCGGCCAACCGGCGCGGGCCACCGCGTGCGCCAGCAC
>NZ_JBSWXD010000265.1:0-4948 GCF_056160425.1 Micromonospora sp. ABR4_055 | reverse complement strand
TCGCACGCCCGTGGACCCGGCCCGCTTCTGTTCGACCGGAGCGAACCGCAGAGAAAGCTTGCAAAGAAGTTGTGCACACAATCTCTGCAAAGCTATCGTGCATGGCATGGACGAACAGTTGTCGACGGTCTGGCTCAGCGCGGAGCAGGTCCGCACCCTGGCCCACCCGCTGCGGTTGCGCCTGCTCGGCGCGCTGCGGCTGGACGGACCCGCCACCGCCACCGCACTCGCCCACGAGCTGGGCACCAACACCGGAGCGACCAGCTACCACCTGCGCAAGCTCGCCGATGTCGGGCTGGTCCGCGAGGAGCCGGCCCGGGGCACCGGCCGTGAGCGCTGGTGGCGCTCGGTGCACCAGGTCTCCTCGTGGCGCGGCACCTCGTTCGACGACGACCCGGACGCCCGGGCCGCCGCCGACTGGCTCAACAGCTACTTCGTCCAGCAGTTCGTCCGGCTGGCCGAGGACTGGCACATGGCCCGTGACGGCTACCCGATCGAGTGGCGGGACGCCGCCGAGTACTCCGACTACATCCTGACCCTCACCTCGGACCAGCTGCGGCGGCTCAACGCCGACCTGCACGCGGTCGTCGAGCGCTACCGCGCCGACCCCGGCCCCGGCGACGGCGTGGCCGAGCAGGTGATGCTCTACACCTACGGCTTCCCCCGCGTCGTCAACGGCGACCGGGGCGGGTCTGCCGGGGACGGGTCGGTCGGAGGCGAGCCGTGACCGGGCTGACCGCCCGGCAGGTGCATCGGCGCTACCTGATCCTGCACGGCCTGCGCTGGGCACCCGTCGGGCTGCTGATCCCCGTCTGGGTGCTGCTGATGCTGGAGCGCGGGCTGACGCTGCCGCAGATCGGCCTGGTTGTCGCCGCGCAGGGGCTGGCCGTGCTGCTGCTGGAGCTGCCCACCGGCGGCCTGGCCGACGCGATCGGTCGCAAGCCGGTGCTGATCGGCGCGGCGGCGGCGAACCTGGCGTCGCTGTCGCTGCTCGCTGTCGCGGACTCCTTCGCCTTGTTCGTCGCTGTGATGCTGCTGCAGGGTCTCTACCGGGCGTTGGAGAGCGGGCCGTTGGAGTCCTGGTACGTCGACGCCACGCTCGCCGCCGACCCCGACGCGCGGTACGAAGGCGGGCTGAGTCACGGGGGAGTGGTGCTCGGCCTGGCGATCGCAGCCGGATCGCTGGCCAGCGGAGGTCTGGTGGCACTCGGTCCGGTGGGTCCGGTCAGCGCGCTCACCGGACCGGTGCTCGTCGCGGCGCTGTTCCAGGTCGTCGGCCTGGTCGGCCTGGTGCTGCTGCTGGTCGAGGCACGGCCGGCAGCCGGAGCGCCGGTCGCCGGGGGACAACCGGCGCCGGAGTCGACGGTCGGCGCGTCGATCCGGCGGGTGCCGTCCGTGGTTCGGGATGCGCTGGCGCTGCTGCGGCGTTCCCGGGTGCTGGTCGCACTGGTCGCCGTCGAGTTGTTCTGGGGGTTCGGCATGGTCGCCTTCGAGACCCTGATGCCGGTGCGGCTGGCGGAGGTGACCGGCGACGCCGAACGGGCGGCGGCGTTGCTCGGCCCGGTCGGTGCTTTCGCCTGGCTGGCGTCGGCCGGCGGCGCCGCGTTGGTGCCGGCGGTCGCCCGACGACTCGGTGCGCCGGTGACCGCCGCCGCGTTCCGCGTCCTGCAGGGGGCGACCGTGGTCGCGATGGCGCTGCTCGCCGGGCCGGTCGGGGTGATCGTGGCCTATCTGGCCTGCTACGCCATCCACGGTGCGTCGAACCCGGTGCACATGGGCCTGCTGCACCGGCAGGTGGACGGCTCGCATCGAACCAGCGTGCTCTCGCTCAACTCGATGGTCGCTCAACCGGCTGGTGCCCTCGGCGGGGTGGTGCTGATGGCGATCGCCGGTGCCGCCTCGGTCAGCCTGGCGATGCTGGTCGGCGCGGTCGTGCTGGCCGCGGCCGCACCGCTGTACCTGGTCTCGCCTGGTCCAAGCTGGATTGGCCGGCGCGGCCGTTGGGTATGGAACGGCCGACCGACTGAACCCCCCAGGAGGATCTGATGTTCGCCATCGCTGCGGCTGTCGTTTTCGGCTTCGCCCTGCTGCTCGACCTGCTCGACACCGATCTCGGTGCGCCCGACCTGTTCAACTGGAACACCATGGTGCTGATCGGCCTGCTCTGCCTGGCCCTGTTCTTCGCCGGGGTCGGTCGTGGCACCGGCGGCGGTTGGGCCCGACGCCGTCGGCGCAGCTGACCCCGGCTGTTCACTGGCCCGATCTCGGTGCATTTCCGGCGTCCGAGATCGGGCCGGTACTGTCTTGCTGATGGAGTCCGACGTCCTCTTCTCCTACCCCTCCGCCGAGCAGCGCCGCGACGCGCCGCCGGTCGGTGGCGGCGTGGCGGCGGGCGACTCCGGCTCCGGCCCGCCCGCGTCGGCGCCGTTGCCGGTACGGATGCGTCCGGCGAGCCTCGACGAGCTGGTCGGCCAGGAGCATCTACTGGCCCCGGGCGCGCCGCTGCGGCAGTTGGTGACCGGCACCGCGCCGATGTCGGTCATCCTCTGGGGGCCGCCGGGCTGCGGCAAGACGACGATCGCCCACCTGGTGGCCCGGGCCACCGACCGTCGTTTCGTGGCGATGTCGGCGCTGTCCGCCGGAGTCAAGGACGTCCGCGCGGTGATCGACGAGGCCCGACGGCAGCGGCGTACCGGTGGGTTGCCGACGGTGCTGTTCATCGACGAGGTGCACCGTTTCAGTAAGACCCAGCAGGACTCGCTGCTCGCGGCGGTCGAGGACCGTACCGTGACGTTGCTGGCGGCAACCACCGAAAACCCCCATTTTTCGGTCATCTCGCCGTTACTGTCGCGGTGTGTCCTGCTCACCCTGCGGCCGCTCGGCGACGAGGCGGTCCGTGACCTGCTCCGGCGCGCGGTGACCGACGAACGTGGACTCGGCGGCGCGCTGCGGCTGTCCCCGCCGGCCGAGGACCACCTGGTCCGGTTGGCCGGTGGCGACGTGCGCAAGGCACTCACCGCCCTGGAGGCGGCGGCCTCGGCGGCCACCGCGACCGACACCGGGGAGATCGACCTGCGTACCGCCGAGCAGGCAATCGACGTCGCTGCGGTGCGCTACGACCGCGACGGCGACGCCCACTATGACGTGACCAGCGCGTTCATCAAGAGCATGCGTGGCTCGGACGTCGACGCCGCGCTGCACTGGCTGGCCCGGATGCTGGTCGCCGGGGAGGACGCCAGGTTCATCGCCCGCCGGATCGTGATCTTCGCCAGCGAGGACGTCGGGATGGCCGATCCGGGTGCGCTGTCGGTGGCAACCGCGGCCGCCCACGCCGTGGAGTACGTGGGGCTGCCGGAGGCACAACTCAACCTCGCCCAGGCGGTGATCCACCTGGCCACCGCCCCGAAATCCAACTCGACCACGGCAGCGCTGGCGGCGGCCGTCGCCGACGTACGGGCCGGCCGGGGTGGGACAGTGCCGGCACATCTACGGGACAGCCACTACTCGGGGGCGCGGCGGATCGGCCACGGAGGCGGCTACCGTTACCCTCACGACGACCACCGGGGGGTGGTCACTCAGCAGTACCCGCCCGACGAACTCGCCGGTGTCGACTACTACCGGCCGACTGAGCACGGCGCCGAGCGGACGGTCTCCGCGCGGTTGCCGGTGCTCCGCCGGATCGTGCGTGGCCTGCCGCCCGACATCCGGGCGTTCGCTGGACGCACCGCCTCCGGCGCGTCCGCTGGTGCCGCCGAACCTGATCCATCCGTCCCAGCGTCCGAGGCTGGTCCGGTGCCCGATGACAGCGGCAGCGTTGCTGCCGGGGAGGTACAGCAGTGAGAGCGCGCGGTTCTGACCGCCCCGATCACCCCGACGAGCGTCGTGAGGGCAAGCCGAAGGGCCGTCGGTGGGGCCGGGCACAGGTCGAGGAAGAGGTCAGCGGCGAGGAGACCGGCTGGCTGGACGATCTGCGGACCGCCAAGGAACAGCGGATCGACATCGGACCCGGTGGTGCCCGAGTATCCGGAGACTCCTCGACGGACGGCCCGCCGTCCCGCTCGGCAGTTTCCCGGTCCGCTGCCCCGTCCCGTCCGCAGCCGCAGCCGCAGCCGTCAGCGGGTCCGGGTCCGCAGCCGACTGCCGGATCGCAGCCGCCTCCGGGTCCGCGGCCAGGTCCGGCCGCGCGGCCGCGCACCGGGCCGGGGCCGGCTGAGCCCGTCTTCCCGGCTGGCGCGAAACCGTCCGAACCCCCACCCGTCAGCCCCGCACCCGGTGGGCCGGCCCCGGTCTCCGGTGGGCCGGCCCCGGTCTCCGGTGGGCCGGCCCCGACCCCGGGTGGGCCGAGCCCGGCACCGGGCCGGTACCAGCGACCGCCCCAACGCCTGCCAGCGGCGGACACGGTCGTGCCGCGGTCCGGCAACGCACCGCCGTTGCCGCCGTCCGCGCCGCAGCGGCCATCCGGCGACCCCTTCGGCGGGCCCCGTTCAGCGCCGGGCACCCCGACCCGACCAACGTCCGGCCCCAGCGCCGATGGGCGCGACGAGACCCGGATCATTGCGCCGGTCAGGCCGTCCGGCGGGCGTCGACGCGCCCCGGAACCGGCGGACGAGACCGACGGCCGGGAGCGCCGTCCGGAGATGCCGCAACGTGGCCCGGCCGCCGGGGCGGACCGGGCGGGTCAGACCCGGCAGGGGGACGGCCCGGCACCATCGCGGCCGTCGGCCGGCCGGCATGCCTCGGCCGGTCAGCCGTTCGAGTCGGCCCGGCCGACCTCGGGCGGGCCCCGCCCGGCGCGGTCCGCGCCGATCCCCGGCCAGCCGTCCCGGGGCGGCTCCGGCGGCCCGTTGGCCGCTCCCGTGGTACCCGGGCCGGGCGGTGCCGTGCCACCGGCCCGTGGTCCGCAGCCTGACCCGGGCACCGACCAGCCGCCCCGGCCGGGGACCCGCCC
>NZ_JBSWXD010000264.1:0-5088 GCF_056160425.1 Micromonospora sp. ABR4_055 | reverse complement strand
CCCTGCGGCCCGCACTGGCCGCCGCCGGCGGCCCGGCCGTCGACGCGGCGGTCGGGGCCCGGCAGTGCGGCCCCGGCTGGCCGGACCTGCCGGCACTGTCGCTCGCGTTCGCCTTCACCGCCCGGCTGATCGCCCGGGACCGACTGCCGGCCGCCCTGCTGACCCGGACCACAGCGCACCACGCGACCCTGGCCCGCCACGCCCCCGACCTGACCACCATCGACATCTTCCTCGCCGAACTCACCCTCACCGGAGACGCCGAATGATCCTGGATCCCCTGGCCACCAGCGACGACATCGTCGCCACCTATCAGCGGTACCTGCGCAGCCTGGTCGAGCCGAGAGATCCTCGGCTCGCCGCCGCACTGGACACCGCGATCGCCGACGCGATCAGCCAGGAGATCACCAAAGGACCACTGCTGGAAGCCACCCCGCCGTACCGCACCGGGCGCACCCCGCGTCAGCTCATCGACGCCGGGGCGCTGCACCCGGGCGTCGCCGCGCTCGGCGCCGGCCTGGCCCTGGACCGGCCGCTGTACCGGCACCAGGAACGGGCGATCGGCAAGGTACGGGCCGGGCGCAACGTCGTCGTCGCCACCGGCACCGGGTCGGGCAAGACCGAAAGCTTTCTGCTGCCGATCCTGGACCGGCTGATGGCGCAGCGGGCCGCCGGCACCCTCGGCCCCGGTGTCCGGGCGCTGCTGCTCTACCCGATGAACGCCCTCGCCAACGACCAGATGAAACGGCTGCGCACCCTGCTCGCCGGAGCCCCCGACATCACCTTCGGCCGCTACACCGGCGAAACCAGGCACACGCTGCGCGAGGCCGCCGAGGTCTTCGCCCACCAGCACCCCGGTGAGCAGCGGCTGCCCAACGAACTACTCAGCCGCGAACAGATGCAGGCCACGCCGCCGCATCTGCTGCTGACCAACTACGCCATGCTGGAATACCTGCTGCTGCGGCCACTGGACATGGACCTGTTCGAAGGCGACCACGCCGGCCACTGGCAGTTCATCGTCGTCGACGAAGCCCACGTCTACGACGGGGCGCGCGGCGCCGAACTGGCGATGCTGCTGCGTCGGCTCGTCGACCGGGTCGGTCAGGGCCGGTCCGTGCAGTGCATCGCCACCAGCGCCACCGTCGGCGGCGACCTGGCGGCCGTCGCCGATTTCGCCAGCTCCCTGTTCCCGGTGCCGTTCCAGCATGACCCGGCCGACGCCGCCGCGCAGGACGTCATCACCGCCGAACGGGTGGAGGTGCCGGCCGGGCCGGAATGGGGTCCACTGCCCGCCGCCGCGTACCGGCAGCTGCGCGAGGCCCCGTCGCCGGCCGCCGCCCTGCTGGAGCACGCCCGCCGCGACGGCGTGCCCGCCATGTCGGATGTGCCGGCTGCCTCGGCCGTGCCGGTCGGGTCGGCAGATGACGCCGCCGCCGCGGTGCTGGAGCAGGAGCAGCGGGTACGCCGCCTCAAACGGCTGCTTTCGCACGGGCCGATGCCGCTGCGTGAGGTCGCCAAGGCGCTGTTCCCCGACGCCGACCAGGCGGCCGTCACCGACCTCGTCGCACTCGCCAACGCCGTACACGACAGCACCGGCACCCCGGTGCTGTCCGCCCGCTACCACCTGTTCGCCCGCGCCACCGAAGGCGCCTTCGCCTGCCTCGGCGCGAACGGCCCGCACGTGAGCCTGACCCGGCACGAACGCTGCACCCACTGCGGCGACGCCGCCTTCGAGATCGGCACCTGCCGCCGGTGCGGCACCGAACACCTGGCCGGCACCGTCGAACGGGTCGGCAGCACCGCCGTCTTCCGGTCCCGCCGCTCCCGCGACGAACAACAGACCTGGCTGGCCCTCGTCGACGACGTGACCACCGACGAGGACGAGGAGACCCTGCAGACCAACAGCGTCGCCAAAGCCAGCGAGACCGGTGCGCTCTGCGCCCGCTGCGGGGTGTTCCAGGTCGGACCGGCCGGCAACTGCCCACAGTGCCCCGACAGCCGGATGCGTCCGGTGCGGTTCGTGCGGCAGAACGCCGAAGCACTCACCTCCTGCGTCGGCTGTGGCGGACGCGGCGACGGACTCATCCGGTTGTTCGCCAGCGGCAACGAGGCCTCCGCCTCGGTGCTCGCCACTGCCCTCTACCAGCGGCTGCCGCAGGCCACCGACGCGGCGCAGCAGGCCCGGCCCGGTGGCGGCCGCAAAGTGCTGCTGTTCAGCGACAGCCGCCAGTCGGCGGCCTACTTCGCCCCGTACCTGGAAGACTCCTACCAGCGGGTGCAGCGACGGCGGCTGCTGCGCGAAGGCGCGCTCGCCGCCGCGGCCCGGGGCGACGCCGAGATCCGGCTCGACGACGTCGTCCACGACACGGCGCGCGCCGCCGACCGCTACGGCATCTTCCAACGCCGCGACTCCGCCCAGGCCCGCCGCCGGCAGGTCGCCCTCTGGGCGCAGACCGAGATCGTCGGCGTCGACGAACGCAACTCCCTTGAAGGGCGCGGCCTGCTCGCCTGGGGAGTGTCCCGCGACCCCGCCTGGCGGGCACCCCAACCGCTGATCAGCCTCGGCCTGACCGAGGTGGAAGTGTGGGCGCTGCTCGACGAACTGCTGCGCTCCGTACGGCTGCAGGGAGCCGTCGCCGCCCCCGACGGGGTCGACCCGCGCGACGAGGCGTTCGCACCCCGCGTCGGGCCGATCTACCTGCGCGGCACCGGCTCCGACGCCCGCCGTAAGGTGCTGAGCTGGCTGCCGACCAGCGGCACCAACCGGCGGGTCGACTACCTGCGGCGGGTCCTCGCCCGCCTCGGTGTCACCGCCGACCCGCACCAGCTCCTCGACGGCATCTGGCGGCTGCTGACCGTCGGGCCGATGAGCGAACTGCTGCGGCCCAGCCTCGAACCCGGCATCGGGCAGGTCTACCAGCTCGACCATGAACTCATCACCTGCACGGTCCCGGGCGACGACCACCCGGTGTGGCAGTGCGGCACCTGCCGGCGGATCACCCCGTACACCGTCCGGGGGGTCTGCCCGACCATGAAGTGCGTCGGGGAGCTGGCCCGCTGGGTGCCGCCGCCGGCCGACGTCGACCACGACCACTACCGGTCGGTGTACCGGGATATGAACCCGGTGCCGATGCGGGTGCTCGAACACACCGCCCAGTGGACCAGCGAACAGGCCGCGAAGATTCAGCAGGAGTTCGTCCGGGGCGAGGTCAACGCGTTGTCCTGCTCCACCACGTTCGAACTCGGTGTCGACGTCGGTGAACTGCAGGCCGTCATGCTGCGCAACATGCCACCCACCACCGCCAACTACGTGCAGCGGGCCGGGCGGGCTGGCCGGCGCACCGACTCGGCGGCCCTGGTGCTGACCTACGCGCAGCGCCGGTCACATGACCTGTCCCGGTTCGCCGAACCGGACCGGATGATCGCCGGTGAGGTCCGGGCACCGTACGTGCCGCTGACCAACGTCCGGATCGACCGCAGGCACGCCCACTCGGTGGCCCTGGCCGCGTTCTTCCGGCACCACTTCCGCACCTACGGCACCATCTGGCGTACGGCGGGGGAGTTCCTGCTCGCCGGCGACGACGGCGTCGCGCCGGTGACGTTGGTCGCCGGCTTTCTCGATCCGGTGCCGGCGGAGATCGTCGAATCGCTGCACCGGGTCCTGCCGGCCGAAGTCCGCGACGAGATCGGCGTCGCCTCCGGCGACTGGGTCACCCACCTGGTCGGCCTGCTGGAGTCGGTCCGCGCCGAACTGCAGAACGACGTCGACATCTACGAGGAGAAACGGGCCGAGGCGTTCGCCGCCCGCAAGGACGACAGCGCGGCCCGGTTCGGCCGGGTGATGAAGACCATCACCGGCCGGGAACTGCTCGGCCTGCTCGCCAACCGCAACGTCCTGCCCAAGTACGGCTTCCCGGTCGACACCGTCGAACTGCGGCTCACCTTCGCCGACGACCAGATGTCCCGCCAACTGGAGCTGTCCCGGGACCTGTCGTCGGCGATCTACGAGTACGCCCCCGGTGCCGAGGTGGTCGCCGGTGGACAGACCTGGCAGTCGGCCGGGGTGTACCGGCTGCCCGGCCGGGACCTGGAACGGCGCCACTACGCCGTCTGCGCCGGCTGCGGCCACTACCGGGACTCGATCGAGCGGCTCGACCCGCAGTGCCCGGCCTGCGGCGCGCCGGCCACCGGCGTCCCCCGGCAGTACGCGGTGCCGGTGTTCGGGTTCGTCGCCGGCCGGTCCGGGGGCCGCCGGCCCAGCACCGCGCCCCGGCGCACCTGGCACGGCGCCACCCACGTGGTCTCCACCGGTGCCGAGATTCTCGAGGACAAGGTCGACCTGCCGGGCGGCTCCGTGACGGTCCGGGCCGGCTCCCGTGGCGAACTGATCGCCGTCAGCGACGGTGCCGGCGGAGCCGGTTACCTCATCTGCGACCGGTGCGGATTCGCCCAGTCCAACACCAGCAAAAAGCAGCGCCAGCACTCCAGCCCGCTCACCGGCCGGGACTGCCCGGGCCGGTTGGAACTGCTGTCGCTGGCCCACAAGTACCAGACCGACGTGCTCGACCTCAGTGTCGACAGCGCCGCGCTGGGCGGTATCGACGACAACGGTTGGCGGTCGCTCGCGTACGCGGTCGTTGAAGGGGCAGTGCAGGCGCTGGAGATCTCCCGCGACGACATCGACGCCACGGTGTACCGGACCGAAGCCAACCGCAGCGTGATCATGCTGTACGACACCGTGCCGGGCGGTGCCGGGCACGTGCAACGGATCGCGGCGCGGGTACGTGACGTCCTCGACGAGGCGCTGCGGCGGGTCCGCGACTGCGAATGCGGGGTGGAAACCAGCTGCTACCGGTGTCTGCGGGTGTTCCGCAACGACCGCTACCACGAGCACCTGCGTCGCGGTGTCGCCGCCGACGTGCTGGGTCGGCTGCTCGGCCGAGACGATCAGACCACTGTCGGGGCGCTGCGGGTCACCCTCGCCGAACACACGGCCGAGGGGGGGGGGGGGGGGGGGGGGGGGGGGGGGGGGGGGGGGGGGGGGGGGGGGGGGGGGGGGGGGGGGGGGAGGAGGGAAGTACAAGAGGAAGG
>NZ_JBSWXD010000263.1:0-5302 GCF_056160425.1 Micromonospora sp. ABR4_055 | reverse complement strand
GGGGGGTGGGGGGTGGGCGACAACCACCCCCCCCCCCCCCCCCCCCCCTCTCCCCCCCCCCCCCCCCCCCCCCCCCCCCCCCCCCCCCCCACGCCGTCGACCGAGACGGCACCGGCGGCCAGCGGGTGCAGCCCGAGGACGGTGCGCAGCAGCGTCGTCTTGCCGGAGCCGTTCGCTCCGGTCAACGCCACGTGCTCGCCGGCGTCGACGGCGAGGTCCACCGAGTGGACCACCGTGCGTCGGCCGTACCGGCAGGTCACGCCGCTGAAGGTGACGGGAGCACCGCCGGCCGGTCGCGCCACTGCCGAGGCGGCGGTGGCTGATGGTCGGGTCATCGGGGCGATCCGGCGGTGAGCTGCTCCCGCAGCCACCGCTTGTCCACCTTGCCGGCCGGCGACAGGGGCAACGCGTCGAAGATCCGCAGGTGCTCCGGCAACTTGGCACGTTCCAGGCCGTGCGTCTCGGTCAGGTAGCTGGTGAGTTCGTCGAGGGTTGGTGCGGACGCCCCGTCGCGCAGTGCCAGGCAGGCTGCCATCCGTTCACCCATCAACCGGTCCGGTACTCCCACACAGGCGACCTGACGCACCGCCGGGTGCTGTGCCAGGAGCAGCTCCACCTCGACCGGTGAGAGGTTGCGCCCACCCCGGATGACGATCTCGTTGCGCCGGCCGACCACATGGAGGAAGCCGTCCGGGTCGATCCGACCGAGATCACCGGTGCGCACCCAGCCGCCGTCGGTGCGGTACCGGGCGTCGAACTCGGCGTCGACGTAGCAGTGCGGGCTCATCGGCCCGAGCCCCCAGATCTCGCCGACGGCGCCCGTTGTGACGTCGCGGCCGTCCTCGCCGACGATCCGGACCGCCGCGACCGCCGGGTTGGGCCGGCCGACCGCGTCGTGCACCGCGGCCGGTGAAGCGGCCGGGTCGGTGGTGCAGTTGACCCCGTCCGCCGAGCCGTAGCAGTTGACGTAGGCGCAGCCGAACCGGTCCCGGCAGGCGGCCACCGTCGCCGGGTCGACCCGGGAACCGCCAGCCACTACGGCCCGCAGCGTCGAGGTGTCCACGTCGGCTACGGCGGGATGGTCCAGCATCATGGTGAACATCGTCGGCACCCCGAACACCAGGTGCGGGCCGTGCCGGTCGATCAGGTCGAGCGCCCCGGCGGCGTCGAACCGGGACTGCACCAGCAGGGTCCCGCCGAACCGTGCCACGGTCACCGCCGACCCGGACGACCCGAACGACGACGCCAGCGGCACCAGGAACAGGTTACGCATCGGACCGGGCCCGGTGTGCAGCGCGCCGATGAACGTGCCCCGGCCGCCGGCAAGGGCCTCGTGTGAATAGACGATCATCTTTGGGGCGGCCTCGGAGCCGGAGGAGACCAGGATCCGAGCGGGGGCGTCCGGCGCCACCGGCGGCCGGTGCGACAACGCGGTGCCGTCGACGGCCAGGCTTTCCAGACTGTCCGGGCCACCGGTCCCGGCCACCAGCACGATGCGCAGGTCCGGCAGGTCATCGCGCAGCCCGGCGAGCACATCGGCGTACCCGACGTCGCCGAACTTGTGGGCCACCACGACGGCGGCGGCGCGGGACCGGCGCAGCAGGGTCAGGGTGTCCCGGCGGCCCCGACCGATCGGGTACGGCAGCACGACCGCCCCGATCGCGGCTGCGGCGAGGTCCACTGCCACCGCCCGCCAGCTGTTGGGCAACTGGACGGCGATCACCTCGCCCGGCCGGACGCCGGCGGTGTGCAGCGCGCCGGCCAGTCGGTTCACCCGGTCGGCGAGCTCCGCGTACGAGTGGGTGCCGTCGTCGTCGATCACCGCTGCCCGATCCGGCGCGGCGGCGACCTGTCGGGTGAACAAGGTGTACAGGTCGGCGTCGGGGTAGTAGCCGGCATGGCGCCACCAGCGGCGCAGCTCGGCGGGGACCAGGTCGGTGGCGGTCAGCACGGTCACCGGAAGAACCTCCAGGGGGGTGTGACGAAGGCGCAGCCGTCGATGTCGAGCAGCGCTGCCAAGGTGGGGTCGGCGGCGAGCAGGCCGGGCTCCGGGCAGACCGGCACCGCGGCGACGCCGCCGGCCCGCAGCTGCCCGACGGCGTCGGCGACCGGTAGCTCGGCCAACCGGTCGAGCGCACCGGCCAGGCCGGCCCCGCCGGTGATCCGGGCCAGCGACGTGGCCGTGGTGCCCTCGGGTACGGCGAGGTGCCCCCCGGCCGCCGGCAGCGGGCCGTCGAGCGGACCCCCGCGCGGGTGGGCCGGCTGCTCACCGCGCAGTACCGGTCCCTGCAGCACACCGGCGGCCGACAGCAGACTGCTGTCCACCCGTTGGCCCCGGCCGTCGCGGTGCCCGGCGACGAGTCCGGCGAGGACACCCTGGGCGGCGACCAGCCCACCGAGCACGTCCAGCATGGTCATCAGCGAACCTGCCGGAGGCTCACCGGCCGGCCGCAGCTGGGCGCCGAGCCCGGCGTACGCCTGCACCATGAAGTCGGTGCCCGGGGGCGGATCCGATCCGCGCGCGTCACCCCAGCCGGAGGCGTACGTGTACACCAGCCGTGGGTTGGCCGCCCACAGGTCACCGGCGTCCAGCCCCAGCCGCGCGGCCTTGCCCGGTGCCCAGTTGTGCAGGAACGCGTCGGCGGACGTGGCCAGCTCCCGGACCGTGGCCCGGCCGTCCGGGCTGCGCAGGTCGGCCTCGACGATCCGCTTGCCCCGGTTGAGCGCCAGAAACCGGGCCGAGCAGTCACCCACCATCGGCGGCATCCCCCGTAGCGGATCGCCGCCGGCCGGTTCGATCCGGATCACCTCGGCACCGAGCAGCCGCAGCACCTGCCCGGCGAGTGGCCCCTGGATCCGTCGACCTGCCTCGACCACGCGCAGGCCGGTCAACGGTCCGCCCCCGGTGCCCCCGGCGGCACCGCCTGAGTCGACGCCGACGGCTCGGCGCTGCGGTCCAGCCGCGATCGTCCAGGGTGGTGTGTCGGCTCCCGGCAGGTAGTTGTCGCGGCTCCGGTCGGCATGGCCCCGTACCGGCTGGACCGCTACCCCGGCGGCTCCGGCCAACTCCTGCAACCGGGCCAACGGCACGGCGGCGACGGCGGCGTGCAGCTGCGCCGGCAGCGGAGCGGTCGCAGTCGCGTAGCGCAGCACGAAGGCCCGCCACGCGCGGGCCGCGACGGACGGCTCGACACCGAGACCGGTCCACAACTGATGCCACGGTGCCGGATCGAGGGTCTCCAACTCCACCCACACCCCGTCGGCGCAGACGAACGGGGGCGGCGAGCCAGCCGCGGTCGGTGCCTCGACGTACTCCGGATCGTCGGCACTGCCGGCGGCAAGGTACTGCGACACGGTCAGCAGCGCCGCCCCGGCCACCGGCACCCGCACGCTCTCAGGCGCCGGGCCACCGCGCAACCCGGCCAGTAGCGCGGCCAGCACCCCCTGCCCGGCGACCACCGCGGCGGCGGTGCCGACGTAGTCCAGGCTGATCCGTGCCGGCCCGCCCCGGGCCCGGCCGTGCACCGCCATCAGACCGTACCGGGCCTGAGCCGTCACCTCGTCCAACTCGGCCGGCCGCCCGGCGCCACCGGCCGGGTCCGCTGGCTCCGTCCAGTCCAGCTCGATCGGCAGCTGCGCCTCGTCCGGCCCAATCAGCCGCAGCGGCCCGGCGTCGCTGACCCGGTCGGCACCGAGTTCGACGAGGTGACGGGCGAGTACCCGGTGCGCGGCGGTGCCCCCAGCGCCGGCCAGCCGGTGACCGGCCAGCGGACCGGCCGGAACTGGAACGCCCTGCGGTCCGACTACGGTACGGGTGCCTTCGGCATCAACTGTCACGTCTGCTGTAGTCGCATGGGTCGTCTGTCCAGTTCCCGGGCGCTGCGATTTCCAGCTGTCCGATCACGATGGTGCGTTTGGGAGGTTCGCCGTGCATGTCCTTCAGCCTCAGGTGGCGGAGTTCGTCCGCAGCCAGGTGATTCCCGCCGAGGCCGCGCTCGCGGCCGGCGGTGAGCAGGGCCGGGCAGCGCTGGGCGCGCTGCAGCAGCGGGCCCGTGCCGCCGCGCTGTGGGCGATCCCGTTGCCGGTGGCACTCGGCGGGCAGGGGCTGGGACTGACCGACTACGCGGGGATCGCCGAGGCCGAGGGGTACAGCGACTACGGCCCGGTGGCGCTCGGCTCCGATTCGCTTCTCGACGCCACGATGCTGGACACCTACGCGACGGCGGCGGTGCGTGACCGGTACCTGGGCCCGATGGTCGCCGGCAGATGCCCACCCAGCTTCGCGATGACCGAGCCGCAGGTGCCCGGGACCGACCCCGCGGCCCTGCGGACCAGTGCTGTCCGCGACGGCGACGACTGGGTGATCACCGGCCGGAAGTGGTTCACCAGTCGGGCCGCGGACGCCGGCTTCACCACCGTCGTTTGCCGAACCGGACCGGGGTCGGCCGACGACGACCCGACCGGTCGGAGCTCCCTCAGCCTGCTTCTGGTGCCGACCACCGCACCCGGCTACCGGATCGTCCGTCAGCTGCCGGTGCTCGGCGCCGGTGGGCAGTACGAGATCGCCTTGGACGGGGTCCGGGTGCCTGGCGACCACCTGATCGGCGCCGCCGGGGCCGGCCTGCGGATCGTCGCCGGCCGGCTGTCGCTCGGACGTACCCTGCGGTGCCTGCGGTGGCTCGGCCAGACCGCGCGAGCCTTCGACCTGATGTGCCGACGGCTGACCGGGCGCCAGGTCGGTACGGCGGTACTCGCGGACAAGCAGCTGCTGCACGGCTACGTCTTCGACAGCCACGCGGAGCTGGCCGCCGCCCGAGCTCTCACCCGGGCCGCCGTCGCGGCTCTCGCCGCCGGGGGCGACGCGCGGACCGCCACCGGCACCGCGAAGGTCGTCGCCGCCCGGGCGTTCCATGCCGTCGTCGACCGCGCCGTGCAGGTGTACGGGGCCGAGGGGCTCACCGACGACACCCCGCTGGCCATGCTGTTGCGCGCCGCCCGGGCGGCGCGGATCCTCGACGGCCCGGACGAGTTGCACGTCACCACCGTCGCCACCCGGCTGCTCGCCGACTACCAGGCGACCAACGGTGGCGTGGCGGACTGCGCGGCCAGCGCCGCGGCCAGGAAGTAACTGCCCCAGACGACCTCGTGCCGGGGCGCGACGGCCCTGTCCAGGTCGTAGCATCCGTCGCGTAACGTGCCGTCGGCGGCCAGGTGACCGGTGACGAGGGCAGCGGTCGTCGCGGTGGCGGCCGACCGGTAGCGGGCCGCCCACGGCGCGGGCCGTCCGCCGAGTGTCCACAGC
>NZ_JBSWXD010000262.1:0-5475 GCF_056160425.1 Micromonospora sp. ABR4_055 | reverse complement strand
CCCCCCCCCCCCCCCCCCCCCCCCCCCCCCCCCCCCCCCCCCCCCCCCCCCCCCCCCCCCCCCCCCCCCCCCCCCCCCCCCCCCCCCCACCGCCGTGCCGGGCGAATTTGGTGCCTGCCGCTGCGGTGCCGTACGCTTGCCCTATCCACACCCAAAGACCGCTGGTCACCGTGCCTCGGCACGGTTGAAGGTCCCGTTTTCACGGGCGGCCCGCGCAGGGGCGGAACGGACGATGAGTCATCGCCGTCGGCTGACGGCTGTCTCGCCCCGTGCGCCCTGCGCCCGGGGCGTTTTTCGTGGGCGCGGGATCTTCACGGCCGGCCGGCCATCCGCCGGCCGACCGCCAGCCTGGAGCACCAGAGAGGAGGGACATGGCGGACAAGCCGGTTCGTGCCGACAAGGCGACTGCGGTCGCCGACCTGACCGAACGGTTCCGTGAATCGGGTGCCACGGTGCTCACCGAGTACCGGGGTCTCAGCGTCGCCCAGCTGACCCAGCTGCGCCGTTCGCTGGGGCAGAGCGCGACCTACTCGGTGGCGAAGAACACCCTGGCCAAGCGGGCCGCGTCGGACGCGGGTATCGACGGACTCGACGCGCTGTTCACCGGTCCTACCGCGCTCACCTTCGTCTCCGGCGACGTGGTCGAGGCCGCGAAGGGCCTGCGCGACTTCGCCAAGGCCAACCCGATGCTGGTCATCAAGGGCGGGGTCTTCGAGGGGCGCGCGATCACCGCGACCGAGGTCAACAAGTTGGCCGACCTCGAGTCCCGCGAGGTGCTGCTGGCCAAGCTGGCCGGTGGCATGAAGGCGAACCTGAGCAAGGCCGCGGCCGTGCTGCAGGCCCCGCTGTCGAAGACCGCCCGCCTGGCGGCAGCGCTGCAGGACAAGCGCGAATCCGAGGGTACGCAGGCCTGACCCGCCAGCGCCCCGTCAACGTACTCAATTCGAAAGGAAGCCGACCATGGCGAAGCTCAGCACCGACGAGCTGCTCGACGCGTTCAAGGAGATGACGCTGATCGAGCTCTCGGAGTTCGTGAAGCAGTTCGAGGAGACCTTCGACGTGACCGCCGCCGCGCCGGTGGCCGTCGCGGCCGCTGGTGGCCCGGCCGCCGCACCGGCCGAGGCCGAGCCGGAGAAGGACGAGTTCGACGTCATCCTCGACGCGGACGGTGGCAAGAAGATTCAGGTCATCAAGGTGGTCCGGGAGCTGACCGGCCTCGGCCTCAAGGAGGCCAAGGACCTGGTCGAGGCCGCGCCGAAGGCGGTCCTGGAGAAGGCCAACAAGGAGACCGCCGACAAGGCCAAGGCCAAGCTGGAGGCGGAGGGCGCCAAGGTCACCCTCAAGTGACCTGACCCACACCGAGGTTGGTTGCGGGCGGCGATCCCCTACGGGGGTTGCCGCCCGTTTCCGTTCGCACACCCGGTGCGACTGCCCGATGATCAGGGCATTTCGCCCTTGGCCGGGTCGACGGGCTGCCCGGTCGGCCGGCAACCGGCTGACGTAGTGGGCGATCTCCCCGTACGACAGGCCTTGACGCGGCACGGACCGGCAGGCACGCTGACTACAGCAAGCTGTTTCATGGGCTTGCGACGGCCAAAGCTGGGTAATGGCACCAGCAGCGGGTCGCCGGATCGGGAGACCGGTCAGGGTCCCGGTGTTCGCCAGCCCCCACCAGGCTCCGTGGGAACGCCGCGTTCCGAGCGGTACGGAGGCACCGGTCCCGGTCGCCCCGACCAGCTCCGCGACGTCCTTCGGCGTCGGGCTGGACAGCGGTTAGCCGCTCGGCTACACTGCTAGTTTGCGCTGCCTTCCGACTTGCCTCGCGCCCGGAATGTCCGATCCTGGATATTTTGACCGAGGTTCTTTGGAGTGCGCGCGAAACAGCCGTCTGCAGCACCGGTCCTCGGAAGGACGCATCTTGGCAGCTTCCCGCCCTGCGAAGACCAGTCGTACGTCGAGCGCTTTCGCTCCTCGCCGAATCTCATTCGGCCGGATCACCGAACACCTCGAGGTCCCCAACCTTCTCTCCATCCAGACCGAGTCGTTCGACTGGCTGGTGGGCAACGAGGCTTGGCAGGGCCGGTCGGCTGACGACCCGCACGCACGATCCGGCCTCGCGGAGATCCTCGACGAGATCAGTCCCATTGAGGACTTTTCCGGCACCATGTCGCTCTCCTTCTCCAGCCCGCGCTTCGACGAGGTCAAGGCCTCGATCGAGGAGTGCAAGGAGAAGGACCTGACCTACTGCGCGCCGCTCTTCGTCACTGCGGAATTCACCAACAACACCACCGGCGAGATCAAGAGCCAGACGGTGTTCATGGGTGACTTCCCGATGATGACGCCCAAGGGCACCTTCATCATCAACGGCACCGAGCGCGTGGTGGTCAGCCAGCTCGTCCGGTCCCCGGGCGTGTACTTCGACAAGCAGCCGGACAAGACCTCCGACCGCGACCTGTCCAGCGTCAAGGTGATCCCTAGCCGGGGTGCCTGGCTGGAGTTCGACATCGACAAGCGCGACACCGTCGGTGTCCGCATCGACCGTAAGCGGCGTCAGGCCGTCACCGTCCTGCTCAAGGCCATCGGTTGGTCCGCCGACCGAATCCGGGAGCGGTTCGGCTGGTCCGAGCTGATGATGACCACCCTGGAGAAGGACCACATCGCCGGGGTGGACGAGGCGCTGCTCGACATCTACCGCAAGCTCCGTCCCGGTGAGCCGCCGACCCGCGAGAACGCGCAGACGCTGCTCGACAACCTGTTCTTCAACCCCAAGCGGTACGACGTCGCCAAGGTCGGCCGGTACAAGTTCAACAAGAAGCTCAACCTCGACGTCCCGATCAACTCCGGGACGCTCACCGAGGACGACATCGTCGCCACCGTCGAGTACCTCTGCCGGCTGCACGCCGGTGAGGAGGGCTACGAAGCCGACGACATCGACCACTTCGGCAACCGGCGGCTGCGTACCGTCGGCGAGCTGATCCAGAACCAGGTACGGGTCGGCCTGTCCCGGATGGAGCGGGTCGTCCGTGAGCGGATGACCACGCAGGATGTCGAGGCCATCACGCCGCAGACCCTGATCAACATCCGCCCGGTGGTGGCGGCGATCAAGGAGTTCTTCGGCACCTCTCAGCTGTCCCAGTTCATGGACCAGACCAACCCGCTGGCCGGGTTGACCCACCGCCGGCGGCTCAGCGCGCTCGGCCCGGGTGGTCTGTCCCGGGAGCGGGCCGGCTTCGAGGTCCGTGACGTGCACCCGTCGCACTACGGCCGGATGTGCCCGATCGAGACCCCGGAAGGCCCGAACATCGGTCTGATCGGGGCGTTGTCCACCTTCGGGCGGGTCAACCCGTTCGGCTTCATCGAGACCCCGTACCGCAAGGTCATCGACGGCCGGGTCACCGACCAGATCGACTACCTGACCGCGGACGAGGAGGACCGGTTCGTCAAGGCGCAGGCCAACGCGCCGCTGATGGCCGACGGCACCTTCGCCGAGGACCGGGTCCTGGTCCGACGCAAGGGCGGTGAGGTCGACTTCGTCCCGCCGGCCGCCGTCGACTACATGGACGTCTCACCGCGGCAGATGGTCTCCGTCGCCACCGCGATGATTCCGTTCCTGGAGCACGACGACGCCAACCGGGCGCTGATGGGCGCCAACATGCAGCGCCAGGCGGTGCCGCTGGTCAAGGCGGAGTCCCCGCTGGTCGGCACCGGCATGGAGTACCGTGCTGCGGTCGACGCCGGCGACGTGGTGATCGCCGAGTCCGGCGGCGTGGTCGAGGACCTGTGCGCCGACTACGTCACCGTGCACCAGGACGACGGCCACCGTCGGACGTACCTGCTGCACAAGTTCCGTCGCTCCAACGCCGGCTCCTGCGTCAACCAGAAGCCGACCGTCTTCGAGGGCGACCGGGTCGAGGCCGGCCAGGTCATCGCGGACGGCCCGTGCACCGACGACGGCGAGATGGCCCTCGGCCGCAACCTGCTCGTGGCGTTCATGCCGTGGGAGGGTTACAACTACGAGGACGCCATCATCCTGTCCCAGCGGCTGGTGCAGCAGGACGTGCTCACCTCGATCCACATCGAGGAGCACGAGGTCGACGCCCGGGACACCAAGCTCGGCCCGGAGGAGATCACCCGCGACATCCCGAACGTCAGCGAGGAGATGCTCGCCGACCTCGACGAGCGCGGCATCATCCGGATCGGCGCCGAGGTGGTTCCCGGTGACATCCTGGTCGGTAAGGTCACCCCGAAGGGTGAGACCGAGCTGACCCCGGAGGAGCGGCTGCTGCGGGCGATCTTCGGCGAGAAGGCCCGGGAGGTCCGGGACACCTCGCTGAAGGTGCCGCACGGCGAGACCGGCACGGTGATCGGCGTACGGACCTTCTCCCGCGACGACGGCGACGAGTTGCCGCCCGGCGTCAACGAGCTGGTCCGGGTCTACGTCGCGCAGAAGCGGAAGATCCAGGACGGTGACAAGCTCGCCGGCCGGCACGGCAACAAGGGCGTCATCTCCAAGATCCTGCCGGTCGAGGACATGCCGTTCCTCTCCGACGGCACCCCGGTCGACATCGTGCTCAACCCGCTCGGTGTGCCGGGCCGGATGAACATCGGCCAGATCCTGGAGACCCACCTCGGGTGGGTGGCCAAGACCGGGTGGAAGGTCGAGGGCGACGACGCCGAGTGGAAGGCCGCGCTGCGTGCCATCGGCTCGGACGACGCCGAGCCGGACACCAACGTCGCGACCCCGGTCTTCGACGGTGTCCGCGAGGAGGAGATCACCGGCCTACTGGGCAGCACCCTGCCCAACCGGGACGGCGTGCAGCTGATCGGCAGCTCGGGCAAGGCCCAGCTGTTCGACGGGCGCTCCGGTGAGCCGTTGCCGGACGCGATCGCGGTCGGCTACATCTACATCCTCAAGCTCAACCACCTGGTGGACGACAAGATCCACGCGCGGTCGACCGGCCCGTACTCCATGATCACCCAGCAGCCGCTCGGCGGTAAGGCGCAGTTCGGCGGCCAGCGCTTCGGTGAGATGGAGTGCTGGGCGATGCAGGCCTACGGCGCCGCCTACGCCCTGCAGGAGCTGCTCACCATCAAGTCGGACGACGTCCTGGGCCGGGTCAAGGTCTACGAGGCGATCGTCAAGGGCGAGAACATCCCCGAGCCGGGCATCCCGGAGTCGTTCAAGGTGCTGCTCAAGGAGCTGCAGTCGCTGTGCCTCAACGTCGAGGTGCTGTCCAGCGACGGCGTGGCCCTGGAGATGCGCGAGACCGACGACGAGGTGTTCCGGGCCGCGGAGGAACTCGGTATCGACCTGTCCCGGCGGGAGCCGAGCTCGGTCGAGGAAGTGTGAGGCGCGGGGGGGGGGGGGGGGAACCAAAAAAAAAAACAAAAGAAAAAAAAACCAAAAAAAAAAAAAAAAAAAAAAAGAAAAAAAAAAAAAACCAAAAACCACCCCCCCCCCCCACTTCCCCCCCC
>NZ_JBSWXD010000261.1:0-5537 GCF_056160425.1 Micromonospora sp. ABR4_055 | reverse complement strand
ACCCGACCCCGAACGGGGGCGCGGAGGTCGGGCCGCCCGCCCTGCGCACGCAGCCACAAACGGCGGTACGCCCACAGGGCCGCTGGTACGGACATCCGACGGCACACGTCGCCGAACGCCGGGATCGACGCCACCCTTCTTCAGGGCAGCAGTAGGCTGCTCGGGTGGCAGAACGAGTGGATGCTCGGATTGCAGGCGTGATCTTGGTCGATCCGGCAGGTCGAGTGTTGTTGCAGCTCCGTGACGGCAACACCCACGTAGACCCGCACCGCTGGTGCTTGCCGGGCGGGAACGTCGACCCAGGCGAGGACCCACTGACGGCCGCTCACCGCGAGCTGATCGAGGAGACCGGTCTCAAGGTGGATGAGCTGCACCTGTTCTGGCAGGGTCTCGCCCCGTCGGCGAAGTTTCCCGGCGCGGTTGGCGAGTTCTCGATCTTCTACGCGCCAACCGACGCCACCGACGAGGATGTGGTCTGCGGGGAGGGCGCCGCGATGCGATTCGTGGCCGGAACCGACGTGCGCGCCTTGGAGTTCGGCCAAGCCTACGGCGAGATCGTCCCGCGCTTCCTGGACTCTCCGCTGTACCACGAGCTGATCACCGCCGGCTGACCCACGTATCCCGGTTGACCTCGTACATCTCGGCCAGGATCGCCTCCACGTCGTAGCTGTACCACCAGTTCGGGTAGTGACTGGCGAACTTCGCCGTGCTGCCGACCCACCAAATGTGGTCACCGATCCGGTTCTCCTCGTGATACTCAGTGATCATCTGCTCGCCGGTGATCTTCTCGGCGAGTGCGGTCGCCTCCATCAGGCTGACGTGTGCGTACCTGCCGCCGCCCATGTTGTAGATCTCGCCTTGGCGTGGCGCGCGGAAGAACGCCTCGAACGCAGCGACCAGGTCGTGGGAGTGGATCGCGTCGCGGACCTGCTTGCCCTTGTACCCGAAAACGCGGTACGTGCGTTGCTCCATAGCGCAGCGCATCAGGTAGGCCAGGAACCCGTGCAGCTCGGCCGCTGCGTGCGCTGGTCCGGTTAGGGTGCCGCATCGGAACGTGGCGGTGTTGAGGCCGAAGTAGCGGCCGTACTCCTGCACCGCGATGTCCGCTGCGACCTTGCCGACGCCGAAGATCGAATGAAGGCACGAGTCGATGGGCATCTCCTCGGTGATCCCGTCGGCGTATTCGTGGCCGGGTTCGATCTCCCACCGGGTGTCCAGCTCGACGAGGGGAAGCTGGTTGGGGCGGTCGCCGTAGACCTTGTTGGTAGAGGTGAAGATGAACGCCGCGTCCGGGCAGTGGTTGCGGGTGTGTTCGAGCATGTTGACGGTGCCGACGGCGTTGACGTCGAAGTCCGTCAACGGTTCGCGTACTGCCCAGTCGTGGCTTGGTTGGCCGGCCGCGTGCACCACCACGGCGATACTGCTGCCGTAGTGGGCGAAGACCTTGCCGAGCGCGGTGCGGTCGCGGATGTCGTGCTCCAGGTGGGTGTACCGGTCTCCGAGCTCGTTGATCAGCTTGATGGCGTTGGGCAGTGTGGTGCCGTCTCTGCCGAAGAAGTACCGGCGCATGTCGTTGTCGATGCCCACGACGTCCAGGCCGAGGCTGGCGAAGTGGCGTACGGTCTCCGACCCGATGAGTCCAGCCGAGCCGGTCACGATGGCGACGCTCACGCAGTGACACTCCGTTCTTGGTAAGTGGTCCAC
Source organism: Micromonospora sp. ABR4_055 (assembly GCF_056160425.1). Taxonomy (NCBI): domain Bacteria; kingdom Bacillati; phylum Actinomycetota; class Actinomycetes; order Micromonosporales; family Micromonosporaceae; genus Micromonospora; species Micromonospora sp. ABR4_055. Next base: position 3,833 of record NZ_JBSWXD010000261.1, on the reverse strand, counting down.
ATCCGGATCTGCTGCCGGGCGTGGTCGAGGTCCGCCGGGAAGTTGATGTTGTGCCCGGCGGGGAAGCCGATCGGCGCGACGAGCGCACCGCGCGGGATGCTCCAGGTGATGTAGTCGGCGATGCTGGTCGATCGGGCCGCGAAGTCCGGCGCATCGGCGACCATGCGTCGTGTCCAGTGCCATGCGCCCAACGGCACCAGGCCGGACGGTTGGGCGCTCCAGCTGACGGCGGTCACGAGTCCGCTGTCGTCGACCACGACGGCTGGTCCGTTCGGGTTGGCGCTGGCTGGTGCGACGCCCATGCACAGGTCGGCGTGCGGGCCGAGCCGGTCGGCGAGGATGAGGAAGTTCCGGAGGGCACCGGGATGGGTGATCGTGTCGGCCTCGATCACGCTGAACCGCTCGCCGTAGCGAGCGCAGTCCACTACGTCGGGCAGGTAGCCGGTCGGCGGGCCGATGCTGATCTCCACCGGTTGGAGGTGCCTGCAGGCAAGCGCGGCGGCCTTCGCGTCGGGCTCGCGCAGGTGCAAGTACAGCCGCGTGGGCCGGACAGATCGAAGCTCCTGCAAGATCCAGCCGAGGATCGGACGGTCCCCCACCATTTCGATGGTCTTGTGCTTGCCTCGCGCCACCGCCTGTAGCCGAGTGCCGAAACCACGGGCGAGGATGATCACTGGGTGGTCGACCACCATCACGGGCAGCGCCATCACGACCTCCCAGCTTCGGTGAGGAACACCGAACCGCCCGCCGTCAGTCCAGCCTGCGCGATCACGTCCATGACGTACTCGAAGCCGGATACCTTGCGGTCCTTGCCGTAGATCAGGTACTTGTCGCGGAACTCGGCCGGGGTGGCGTTGAAGACGATGACGTTCGCCCCGGCGTCGAACCCGCGGCGCTGACCGCCGTCGACGCTGGCGCGCATTGCGCTGACTGAAGGGATCGCCCATGCCGGCCGCGCGAGCCGCATCGCTGCGATCACGTTCAGGGTCAGCTCAACGTCCCCGGCGGGTGCGTCAGCCAAAGGCGTGTCCGGCGCGGGCACGAACGGGGCCGCCGACATCATGTGTACGCCCATGTCCCGGCACATCACGATGTCCCGCGCGATGCTGTCCAGTGTCTGGCCAGGCAGGCCGACGATCATCCCCGAGCCGACGCGGTAGCCGAGGTCCAGCAGGTCCGCCGTGCACGAGAGACGCCGGTCAAGGGCCTCGTGCCGCACCCGTAGGTGCAGGTTCGGGTCGGAGGTCTCGTGCTTGATGATGTAGCTCGTCGCGCCCTGCTCACGTAGCCAGGCGTACTTCGCACGAGTCTTGTTGCCGAGATTCAACAGCAGTTCCACTCTGCCGCCGTACAGGTCAGCGATCTTGGACAGTGCCGTCCCGACCGATCTGGTGGTCTGTGGTACCTCGCCACCTTGCAGGCAGATCACGTTGACGCCGAGGGCGTGCACGCCGATCGCCGTCTCGATCATCTCGGCAGGTGATTGGCGGAACACGTCGTTGGCGCGGGTGTTGGATCGACGCATCGGGCAGAAGTCGCAGTCGACTCGGCACAGGTTCGTCACCTCGATGACCGCGCGTACCACCACTTGGTCGCCGTACACGTCGGCGCGGACTGCGCGGGCCTGGGCGAACAGCCCTTCTCGTTCGGAGCCGCGCAGGGTGAGCAGGGCTCGGATGTCGCGTTCGTCGAGCAAGGGACTCTCCTCTTCATCGGGCGCGGTGGCGCGGAAAGGGAGCTACCGACGTCATGGACCGGTCGGCCGTAACGGGGCGTAGCCATACTCGCGCCCCTCGGAAGCATCGGGGAATGTCGTTCTGCCACCTCGGTGCCGAACTTCTGCCGAACTTGGCAGACCCAGCAGTGCCGGGAATCGGAGCAATGCGAGAGACTGGCACCATGCTGCTGAACGGCCGGCCGGTTGATCTAGATCAATTGAAGATCCTCGGTCTCTCCAACTACGGTCACTTCACGTCCATGCGAGTGGACGGCGGCCGGGTGCGCGGCTTAACGCTGCACCTTGACCGGCTGACGAGGGACTGTCGCGTACTCTTCGGCGCGGAACTCGATCGAGACGAGGTACGCAGCTATGTCCGCCAGGCGGTGGACGGTTCTGCCGAGTCGATCGTCGCCCGGGTCACGGTGTTCGACCCGGATCTCGAACTTGGGCATCCCGCCAGCGCATCAAGCCCTCAGGTGCTCGTCACGACGCGCCCAGCCTCGTTGGTTCCGCCGCAGCCGCTGACGCTCACCGCCTGCGCGTACGACAGGGACGCTCCAGCCGTCAAGCACATCGGACTGTTCGCGACGCTGTACCACCGCCGGCAGGCTCAGCTCGCTGGCTTCGATGACGTCCTGCTCGTGGACGGCGAGGGTTTCATCTCCGAAGGGGCGACCTGGAACATCGGCCTGGTCGAAGGCGACGAGGTCGTGTGGCCGCAGGCACCCGTCCTGCCGGGAATCACGATGGCGCTGATCCAGCAGGAGCGTGCGGGGCTTCAGCGCCGCGTCAACCTGGCGGAGCTGGATCGTTACACCGCAGCGTTTGCCACCAACGCTGCTGTTGGAGTCCGGGATATCGTCGCGATCGACGCGGCCCGATGGACCGATACGGTTCCGCTGATCGAGCAGATCCGCAAGGAGTACAGCGCCATCCCCGGCGAGCCACTCTGACAAGCTTCGCATCGAAACATGCAGCGACACTTGACCGGCGGCGAGGAAGTGGAGGAGTCGCAGGTGGCCACCGTACGTCAGTGGTCCGGCAGGGAGGTCCGGGCACTACGCGAAGCGCGCCGGATGAGCGTTCGCGAGTTCGCCGAGCACCTGGGCGTGTCAGACCGCATGGTGTCCAAATGGGAAGCTGGCGGTCAAGCGATCAAGCCACGTCCGATGAACCAGGCGGCACTCGACACCTCACTTGAGCGTGCCGGTACTGATGCGCAGGCACGCTTCGCGCTGCAGATCGATGCGTCAGTCATCGCATCGATACCCGAGCAGGCTCCGTCGCCCGAGACGGCGCATGTGCGTCATCCTGCGGACGGCAAGGCGATGGCGCTGGTCGACGCAGGTGTGTACCTCAGCGGCGCGAACAACGAACCAGTCTGGCTTCCCGCCTTCTACATCGACGTCCGTCCCACGACGAACGCGGACTATTCGCGGTTCATCGACGCGACCGGCTACAAGCCTCCCGGCCACTGGCCAGGAGGCATCTGTCCCTCGGAACTGGCCGACCACCCAGTGGTCTTCGTGACCTGGAAAGACGCGAGCGCCTACGCACGCTGGGCGGACAAGAGCCTGCCGAGCTCGCAGCAGTGGGAGAAGGCAGCGCGTGGCCCGACCGGCAGCGTCTATCCCTGGGGCAACCAGCCGACCCCTGCCAAGTGCAACGTCCGCGAAGGCGGCATCAGGGACACCACGCCCGTCGGCCGCTACCAGAGCGGAACGAGCATCTACGGGGTCTTCGACCTGTGTGGCAACGTCTGGGAGTGGTGTCGGACGGAGACGACACCGGGCCGCTTCGAACTCAAGGGCAGCGCTTTCACCAGCGGCTTCGAGCGAGCCACACCCTCGAACTTCAACGACGCCGACGCCTCGATGCTCGACGACGACACCGGTTTCCGCTGCATCGTGGTGGCCGACGCTATGCAGGCAGTACTGGCCGTCTGACGCGCAGTTCGTGCCCCAAAGGACTTCCGGCCGCAAGCGCGTCAGAGACAAGCAACAGATGGGTGTCCTAGCGTCAGCGGCGGTGGGCGGCGCCGTCGAGGCGGTGGCGGGCGATGGTGAACAGTTCGGCGATCTCGGCCGGCAGGCGGGCGGCGGTTTCCCGGTGC
>NZ_JBSWXD010000260.1:0-5552 GCF_056160425.1 Micromonospora sp. ABR4_055 | reverse complement strand
GGCCGGGCTCACCGGGCGGCGGGCCGACCCGGCCGTCGCCCGCCCCCGGCCGGCCGTCGGCGGCGGCGACCACCAGCCGCCGGGCGATCTCCGGTGCCCCCGCCCAGTGCAGCGTCAACTGGGAGGCGTGCACCCGACGCCAGACGAAGCCCTCCGGCACCCCGTTGCCCCACGTCCACGCGGGGGTGTGGCCGGCACGCGGGGAAACCACCGCCTGGTGCTGCTTGTAGCCGATCAGGCGACCGCCGAGCGGCGCGACCGGGGTGGCCGCCCGCGACGTCGCCTCCCGGTAGCCGACGATCATCCGGTCGGTGGTCGACGCCGCCGCGTCGAACACCTCACCCATCGGCCGCCCGTCACACTCCCGGACCAGCCAGAGCAGCCCGGTCCCCTCGGCCAGCACCGGCCGACCGGACCGGGCCAGGTCGGCCACCGCGAGGGTCAACGCCCGGTTCGCCGACAACTCCGGCAGGTAGGTCTCCGGCAGCCCGCCGGGCAGTACCAGCGCCGCCGTCGCCTCCGGCAACGACTCGTCCCGCAGCGGATCGACCGGCACCACCGCGGCACCGGCGGCGGTGAGCAGTTCGACCGTCTCCGCGTAGCCGTAGATCAGCTCAGCGGTGCCGGCGACCGCGATCACCGGACGCCGGGCCGGCGGCGGCGCCTGCGGCACCCCGGCCGCCTCGGCCTCGGCGGCCAACGCGTCGCCGGCGGTCCACTCCGGCACCGGCAGCTGCGGCGCCGACCGGGCCATCGCCAGCACCAAGTCCAGGTCGACGGCCGCGTCCACCGCCTCACCGAGCCGGCGGATCAGCCGTACCGTGTCGATGCTGTGGTGCGCGACCGGCACCACCCCGGCCGGGCGCGGGATCCCCGCCGGCAGTTCGCCCCGGTGCAGCGCGCCGAGCACCGGCACGCCGATCTCGTCCAACGCGGTACGGAGCACCTGTTCGTGCCGCGCCGAGCTGACCCGGTTGAAGATCACCCCGCCGAGCCAGAGCAGTTCGTCGTACGCCCGGAAACCGTGGACCAGCGCACCCACCGACTGGCCCATCGTCGCCGCGTCCACCACCAGCAGCACCGGGGCGCGCACGGCGGTGGCGACGGTCGCCGTGGACGGGCTGTCCGGCCGGCTGCCGAGACCGTCGAACAGCCCCATCGCCCCGGCGACCACGGCGATGTCGGCTCCGGCCGCACCGTGCACCAGCAGCGGACCGATCCGCCCGGAGCCCACCAGCATCGGGTCCAGGTTGCGGCCCGGACGCCCGGCGGCGGCACCCAGGTACGCGGCGTCGGTGTGGTCCGGCCCGACCTTCAGCCCGGCGGTGCTCAGCCCTCGGTGCCGCAGCGCGGCCAGCAGGCCGATCGCCACCGACGACTTGCCGTGGCCGGACGCGGGGGCGCTCACCACCAGGCGGGGCAGGGACGGCATCTGCGACTCCTCTGTACGTACGGGTGACGGGCGGTCCCGGGTGACGGACGCCCGGTGGGGTCGGCCGGACCGCCTCCGGCGGCATCGGTGGAACAGCCGCAAGACGATACCCGGTAGTCTCCGCCATGTGTACCGGTTCCTGCTGACGCCCCGGTGGCTGGGCTACCTCGTGGTGGCCCTGGCCGCCGCGGCGGTGATGGTTCAGCTGGGAAACTGGCAGCTCGACCGCTACCACCAACGCAGCGCGGTCAACGACCGGATCGACACCGCCGGGCAGCAGACCCCGGTCGAGCTGACCCGGGCCGCCGGCCACCCAGGCCCGGCACCCGGCCAGGCCGGCGACCCGCCACCGGAGTCGGCGACCTGGACCAGGGTGACCGCCGTCGGACGCTACGACAGCGACAACGACGTGCTGGTCCGCAGCCGTACGGTGAACAGCCGGGTCGGCTACGAGGTGCTCACCCCGCTGGTGCTGGCGGACGGTTCCGCGGTGCTGGTCGACCGGGGCTGGATCCCGCCGGACGACAGCGGGCTCGCCGTCGCGCCGCCGGTGCCGCCGGCGCCGACCGGCGAGGTGAGGGTGACCGGGCTGCTGCGCCAGCCGGAGCCGATGTCCGGCTCGGTGACCCGCCAGGACGGCACGCTGCAGACCCGGCGGATCGCCACCCCGGTGCTCGCCGCCGAGTTGCCCTATCCAATCTACGGCGGCTACGTGCTGCTGCAGGAGCAGGATCCGCCGGCCGACCCGGTCTTCGTCGCCGTACCGATCCGGCACGAGAACAGCTGGCAGAACGGCGGCTATGTGGCCCAGTGGTGGATCTTCGCGGCGATGACCCTGGTCGGTTTCGGCTGGCTGGCCCGGCGCGAGGCACACCACCGGCGGCGGCCGGCCGGTGACGGTGACCGGGCCGACGCCATCGGAGGCGATGCCGACCCGGTCGACCGGCGTCCGACTACCGTGCGGTGAGCCCGACCGACCCGTCGCCCGGCGGCCTGGCCCGCCGGCTGGGCACCGGCGACGCGGTGGTCGTCGGTCTCGGCGCGATGATCGGCGCCGGGGTGTTCGCCGCGTTCGCCCCGGCGGCGGCGGCCGCCGGCGGCTGGCTGCTCGCCGCGCTCGGCGTCGCCGCCGTGGTGGCCTACTGCAACGCGATGTCGTCAGCGCGGCTGGCCGCCCGTTACCCGGAGTCCGGCGGCACCTACGTGTACGGCCGACGCCGGCTCGGCGATTTCTGGGGCCACCTCGCCGGCTGGGGGTTCGTGGTCGGCAAGACCGCCTCGTGCGCGGCGATGGCGCTCACCGTCGGCAGCTACCTGGCCCCGGGGTACGCCCGGCCGGTCGCCGTCGCGGCGGTGGTCGCGCTCACCGCGCTGAACCTGTTCGGCGTGCACCGGTCGGCCCTGGCCACCCGGATCATCGTCGGTGTCGTGCTGGTGGTGCTGGCGGCGGTGGTCGTGGCCGGGCTGATCGGCGGCACCGGGCCGGTCGTCGGCGGGGCAGGCGGCGTACCCGTCGACGGCTGGGGGGTGCTGCAGGGCGCCGGGCTGCTCTTCTTCGCCTTCGCCGGCTACGCCCGGATCGCCACCCTCGGCGAGGAGGTCCGCGACCCGCGGCGCACCATCCTGCGGGCGATCCCGATCGCACTGGGCATCACCCTGGCGGTCTACGCGCTGGCTGCGGTCGCGGCGCTGCGGGCCCTGGGCCCGGCCGGGCTGGCCGACGCGCCGGCACCGCTGGCCGCCGCCGTGTCGCAGGCCGGTGCCGGCTGGTTGACCCCGGTGGTACGCGTCGGCGCGGCCACGGCGGCGCTCGGGGCGCTGCTGGCATTGATCCTCGGGGTGTCCCGGACCGTGTTCGCGATGTCCCGGGGCCGGCATCTGCCGGCCGGGCTGGACGCCGTACATCCGCGCCGTCAGGTGCCGCACCGGGCGGAGATCGCGGTCGGGGTCGCGGTGGTCGCCCTGGTCTGCGTCGCCGACCTGCGCGAGGCGATCGGCTTCTCGTCGTTCGGGGTACTAATCTACTACGCGGTGGCCAACGCCGCCGCGTTGACCCTGCGCCGCGACGAGGGCGCGCTGCCGAAGGCCGTACCGGTCGTCGGGATCGCCGGCTGCCTGCTGCTGGCCGCCACCCTGCCCGGCACGGCAGTGCTCACCGGGCTGATGGTGTTCGCTGTCGGCGTCGGCGTCTGGTGGGCCGGCTGCGGCGTCCGCGCCCGAGGCTGACCGACAACCTGCGCGTGGACGTCGCGGGTTAGGCTACCTGGCTTACCCGGATCAGGCTCTATCCAGTCGAGAGATTGAGGCCATGGTCATGGTTTCGGGACGACCGTGACGCTTGGTTCCGGACGGTCCACCGAGAGCAAGAAAGCGCTCATCAGTAGCGAAAATGCCACGGTGAGCAGAGAGATGCCGAGCAGAACCTGATACGCGGTTCGGTGCCGCCGATCGGTACGCAGTCCCCAGATTGAAGCAACCGCACCGGCAGCCCCTACTGCACCGGCCAGCAGGAAGTTCACGATCAACGTCGCCAGGCCAAGGACGGACAGGACCGCCACAAGACCAATTTTGGAGTTCGTTTGCTCCGGGCTGAGTGACTCTTGCTGGGTTGACATGGCATTCCTCCTGCGCTGTTGACAGATCGTACAAGATCCCCCTCACGTCCACACGTCGGCGAGGGGCCGGCGCGAGAACCCATCGCAATTGCGGTGGCCCTCACATCGGCATAGCTCGATCAGAAGATTGAGCAGGTGAAATTGCCCGAGCTACCACCATTCGCCATACCGTTCAGGCGAACGCACTCGTCGACCGTCTGCACGTCCCAGCCGCCGACTCCCAAAATAAACCGTTGCTTAGCCCAAATTCGAGCAGTGTTGCTAACGATGCCGCTACCGTGAGATTGAACGCCAGCATGACGCCAGCCTATCGACTTAGTCTCCCCACCGGCATAGTCGTAGGTCGCGCTGGTAACAGTACTGCCCGAGTTACACCAGGTGCCAACCACCCAGAAGGTGTAGAGGGTATTTCCTGCCAACGACGTAGAACTTCCGGTAGCTTGGCCAAGCCAACATGCGGAGATCGCGGGATTCTCATGCCTCATTTGTTGAAGAATTTCCCGGTCGACCGGAGCCAAAGCAGTGGTCCTAAACTGGACCGTTTTCACAAGCATGCGGCTATCGAATGCTGCCCGCTCCCTGACAGACAACTCTTCATATTCGACCTCTGGATCGACTGACGCGTAGACCTTGTCTACTACGGCGACTGGATCCACTCGCTCCACTGCGGTTGCCGCACCGGAACTCAACAACACGACAAGTGCGGCGACAACTGAACACAGTAACGAAGCTAGCCCTCTCTGATCATCAATTCCCCAATTCAAGATCGATTAGCGTTAGCAGACCACCATGAACCTGCACGCCTGGACCGGCGGCGGTACCCCCGCCCGGTACGCGAAGCAGTCGTGACCGACCCGCCCCCCGCACCCCGTCACCTGGCGGCGTTCGACGATGCCAAGCAGACCGGGGACTGCCCCTGTCACGGATCCCGTTTCGGAACCGCTGTCACCAGGCGAAGATCCCGATTGCCGAAGGTCGCTACGAGCAGTACCTGGTCGACCGCACGGAAGAGGAGGGGCGAGCCACGATTCGCGCTGAGAACCTCGGCCACATCCGTAGGCATGAGCTGGCCGAGTTGCGCAAGTCCGGCTGGGCTTGCCCAGGCTGGGGTTGACGCAGCCCTCGGGTAAGCCAGGCGCGGATCTCTCAGATCGAACACGGACAGGTTGACACCCCGGACGCACTGTGTCTGTACGTCCGAAGCACTCGGTGCTGAGGTCTCTATCGTTGTGTCCCGAGGGTCCACTAACGCTACGGGTCGTCTAAAGCCCGGCGGTCCAGCTTCCAGCCCTGGACAGCTTGGAGCCCCTCGACGACCTGCCCTGGAGCCGCACGACGTGCCCGACGCCGATCGCCACTGATCCGGGCATCCACCCGCCCCGGTGTCCCGGGGGCCAGAAACCAGGGAGCAGGGACCAAAGGGAAGAAGAAGAGGGGGAGGGGAGGGGAGGACTGTGTCCTCAATAGATAGGTGGAGAAAAACATAAACGCTGCGTGGGAGGCGA
>NZ_JBSWXD010000259.1:0-5625 GCF_056160425.1 Micromonospora sp. ABR4_055 | reverse complement strand
AACGTGTGCTGCACGGGCTGGACCTGCTACTGGGCCGGCTGCTCGGCGACTTGGTCGCCGCCGCGGTCTGCACCAGTGCGGACCGGCCGGTGCTGCTGGTTCCGGTGCCGAGCACCGCTGCGGCGGCGCGGGCCCGGCACGGTGATCATCTCGCCCGGCTGACCCGGTACGCGGCGGCCCGGTTACGGGTCGACGGCCGGCGGGTCACGGTGGCGCGGCCGCTGCGGGCCCGGACCCGCCCGGACTCGGCCGGGATGGACAGCGCGGCGCGGCTGGCGTCCGCGCGGACGGCGTTTCGGCCCCGGCGGGTCGGACTTGACACCTCGCTGCGGGCGGATCCGCGACTGCGGGTGATCGTGGTGGACGACATCGTCACCACCGGTGCGACGCTGGCCGCCGTGCACCGGCTGCTCGTCGCGCAGGGGCTGCCGGCGTATGCCGCAGTGGTGCTCGCAGCGACGCGACGCCGTCACCTGCGGTAACCAGGGTGTGGTGTCCTTTGTCGGGGTTTGTTCATGATCTGGGAATCTTCGCGCACCGGTCCCCGCCGAACTGATGACGCGCCGCCGTCGGCGGGTTAGCGTAGGCGCATCAGGGGTATGGCCGGTGGTTGAACAACCGCCTGAGGTGTCCCGGAGGGAGGTGTATTCCGCTACCCGGCCGGTCGACGCCGACCGCTCTCGGTCCGCTGACCGGTCCTGCATTATTTCGCAGCGACACCGATCGTTCAGATCGTTTCAGGAGGTCACGCGTGGACATCGTGGTGAAAGGCCGCAACGTAGAGGTCCCCGACCACTACCGAGCCCATGTAGCCGAGAAGTTGGCCAAGGTCGAACGGTACGACCACAAGCTGATGCGCGTCGACGTCGAGTTGTTTCACGAGCGCAATCCCCGTCAGTCGGACCACTGCCAGCGGGTCGAACTCACCTGTGTCTCGCGCGGGCCGGTGATCCGGGCGGAAGCGTGCGCCAAGGATTTCTACCGCGCCCTCGACGCCGCCATCAGCAAGCTGGACACCCGGCTGCGCCGCGCCGCCGACCGGCGCCGGGTGCACCGCGGCCGGCACGCGCCGGTTTCGGTGGCCGAGGCGACCTCCGGGCTGCCGACCGCAGGACTGAACGGCTTCGCCCCGTTACCGCCGTCCCAGCCGACCGAGGAGCCGGCGGCATCGGTCGCGGTACTCGACCGCACCGCGCAGGATTTCACCGACGATGGGTACGACGACGTTGTCGACGAGTACGACGACCAGCCCTGGCATATCGTCCGGGAGAAGGAACACCCGGGCGATCCGATGACGGTCGACGACGCCTTGTTCCAGATGGAACTGGTCGGGCACGACTTCTATCTGTTCCTGGACAAGGAGTCAGGCCGGCCGAGCGTGGTCTACCGCCGCAAAGGCTACGACTACGGTGTCATCGCGCTGGCTGAACCGACCGTCACCGCCTGATCGACCACCATTTCGGCAATTCGTGGTCGGCCGGTCGGATACCGTTGCCCATCGCCGCCAAACGGGCGGTCGTCGATGGTATCCGACCGGCCGGCGCGGCTCACGCTTCGTCGAGGTCGGCCGGTAGCAGCGAGTACTGGACGCTGTCGTGGCGGCTGGCGTCCGCGCCGGGCAACTGGGCCCGGTTCCGCCCTTCGCGCTGAAATCCGGCCCGCTCCAGCACCCGCTGGGACGCGACGTTGCTGGGCAGCGCACCGGCGGCCAACCGGGCGACGGCCGTACTCGCGAAGATCCACCGGGCGAGCAGCCGTACCGCCCGAGCGGTGTAGCCGCGCCCGCGCCACTGGGGCAGCAGCGAATAGCCGATCATCGCCTCGCCGAGTTCCGGACTCAGATAGGCGAGCCCGATCCGCCCGGCCGGCGTACCGCTGGCCGCGTCGCAGACGACCACGTCGATCCGCTGGCCGGCCAGCCACCTGCCCGGTGCCTTGGCGCACTGCGCCTCGATCAGGGCGCGGGTCGGCACCACCGGTGGGACCGAAGTCGCGGCGACGTCGGGCAGCGACTCCAGGTGGTACGCGAAGTCGACGTCGGCCGGGCCGAGCGGGCGCAGCCGGACCACCCCGTCCGTCAACCCGTCGCCGGGCAGGTCCGGCAGGGTGCGTGGGGTCGGGCCCGGTGGGTCGCCGGCCAGCCGGGTCCAGACCACCAGGTCCTCCCGGTCGGCGGTCGGCCCTCGGCCGGGCTGGCTGGCGGCGCCCCGGCGTACCCCCTCGAAGCTGAACCCGGCGGCCAGCGCCACCCGCTGGCTGACCGCGTTGGCGGCGTCGGTGAGCAGTTCGACCCGACCGAACCCGGAGCGCACCGCATGGCCGGTGGCGGCGATGGTGGCGGCGGTGGCTGCCCCCTTGCCCCGGGCCCGGGGTGTGATCCAGTAGCCGACCTCGATCTGGGCCCGCTCGGGTACGGCCCGGCTGAGCCCGACGCAGCCGAGCAGTTCGTCGCTGCCCGGGTCGGCGATCGCCCAGGCCGCGCCGCCGCCGGCCCAGGCGGCGGTGGACCCCTTGGTGATCCAGCGCAGTGCATCGACGACCGTGTATGGCCGGGGCAGGTCGGGGATGAACCGCTGGGTGATCGGATCGCCGCAGGCCTCGGCGACCGCAGGGGCGTCGTCGGGCAGAAACATCCGAAGCCGGACGCCGCCCTCGGTGAGTTCGACGGGTTCCACCGGCCCATCCTGACGCAGCTTTCGCGCAGGGCATAACGCATATGCTGCACGCACCCCGCCGGCATGGTCCGTTATGTCGGAATATCCGGTGCTGGATGCGGGCTGCGACTGCCGCCGTACCGATAGATGCGCCTACGATGGTGAGGCACACCGTCTAGGGGAGCGTTGATCCGTGTCGATTCTTGAGAAGGTCCTCCGCGCCGGCGAGGGCCGCATGTTGCGTCGGCTCAAGGCGGTCGCCACGGCCGTCAACTCGATCGAGGACGACTACGTCGACCTCACCGACGCGGAGCTGCGGGAGCTGACCGACCAGTACCGCCAGCGGTACGCCGACGGCGAGTCCCTCGACGACCTGCTTCCGGAGGCGTTCGCCACCGCCCGGGAAGCCGCTGCCCGGGTGCTCGGCCAGCGGCACTACGACGTGCAGATCATGGGCGGCGCGGCGCTGCACTTCGGCAACATCGCCGAGATGAAGACCGGTGAGGGCAAGACGCTCACCTCGGTACTGCCGGCGTACCTCAACGCGTTGTCCGGCAAAGGTGTGCACATCGTAACCGTCAACGACTACCTGGCCGAGCGGGATGCCGCCTGGATGGGCCGGGTGCACGAGTTCCTCGGGCTCACCGTCGGCGTGATCCTGCCCAACCGGCCCTCGGCCGACCACCGGGCCGCGTACCAGGCGGACATCACCTACGGCACCAACAACGAGTTCGGCTTCGACTACCTGCGCGACAACATGGCCTGGTCAAAGGACGACCTGGTGCAGCGCGGGCACAACTTCGCCATCGTCGACGAGGTCGACTCGATCCTGATCGACGAGGCGCGGACACCGCTGATCATCTCCGGCCCGGCCGAGCATTCCGCCCGCTGGTACGGCGAGTTCGCCGCCGTGGTCAAGCGGATGCAGGCCGGCAAGGACGGCGAGGGCGACTACGAGATCGACTACGCCAAGCGCACCGTCGCGGTGACCGAGCGGGGCGTCGCCAAGGTCGAGGACCGGCTGGGCATCGACAACCTGTACGAGTCGGTGAACACCCCGTTGGTCGGCTATCTGAACAACGCCATCAAGGCGAAGGAGCTCTACAAGCGGGACAAGGACTACATCGTCAACGACGGCGAGGTCCTGATCGTCGACGAGTTCACCGGCCGCATCCTGCACGGCCGCCGCTACAACGAGGGCATGCACCAGGCGATCGAGGCCAAGGAAGGCGTCGAGATCAAGCAGGAGAACCAGACCCTCGCCACCATCACCCTGCAGAACTACTTCCGGCTCTACGGCAAGCTGGCCGGGATGACCGGTACGGCGCAGACCGAGGCCGGCGAGTTCAACAAGGTCTACGACGTCGGCGTGGTGACCATCCCGACCCACCGGGAAATGGTCCGGATGGACCGGGCGGACGTCATCTACAAGACGGAGAAGGCCAAGTTCAACGCCGCCGTCGAGGACATCGCCGAGCGGCACGCGGTGGGCCAGCCGGTGCTGGTCGGCACGGTGTCGGTGGAGAATTCGGAGATCCTCTCCCAGCTGCTGCGTCGCCGGGGCATCCCGCACGCGGTGCTCAACGCGAAGTTCCACGCCAAGGAAGCCGAGATCATCGCGCAGGCCGGCCGTAAGGGCGCGGTCACCGTGGCGACCAACATGGCCGGCCGCGGCACGGACATCCTGCTCGGCGGCAACCCGGACTACCTCGCCGCGGCCCAGCTGCGCCAGCGTGGGCTCGACCCGGTCGAGCACGCCGAGGAGTACGCCAAGGCGCTGGAAGACATCATGCCGCAGGTCAAGCAGGCCTGCGCCGCCGAGGCCGAGGAGGTCTCCGCGGTCGGCGGTCTCTACGTGCTCGGTACCGAGCGGCACGAGTCCCGCCGGATCGACAACCAGCTGCGCGGTCGCTCCGGCCGGCAGGGCGACCCGGGTGAGTCCCGGTTCTACCTGTCGCTGCAGGACGAGCTGATGCGGCGGTTCCGGGCCGGGGCGGTCGAAGCGGTGATGGAGCGCTTCAACATCCCCGAGGACGTGCCGATCGAGTCCAAGATGGTGACCCGGCAGATCAAGAACGCCCAGGCGCAGATCGAGGGCCAGAACGCCGAGACCCGCAAGAACGTCCTCAAGTACGACGAGGTGCTCAACAAGCAGCGTCAGGTGATCTACGCCGAGCGGCTGCGGGTGCTCAACGGCGAAGACCTGCACGACCAGGTCACCAAGATGATCGACGACGTGGTCGGTGCGTACGTCGACGGGGCTACGGTCGAGGGCTATGCCGAGGACTGGGACTTCGACCAGCTCTGGTCCAGCCTCAAGCAGCTCTACCCGGTGGGGATCACCGTCGACGAGCTGATCGAGGAGGCCGGCGGCGAACGCAGCGCGGTGGACGCCGACTTCCTCCGGGTGCAGGTGCTGGACGACGCCCACGCGGCGTACCAGCGCCGCGAGGAGGAGCTCGGCACCGACGCGTTGCGGCAGCTGGAGCGGATGGTCCTGCTGCAGGTGATCGACCGCAAGTGGCGTGAGCACCTCTACGAGATGGACTACCTCAAGGAAGGCATCAGCCTGCGGGCCTACGCCCAGCGTGACCCGCTGGTCGAGTACCAGCGCGAGGGCTACGCGATGTTCGCCACCATGATGGACGGCATCAAGGAGGAGACGGTCGGCTTCCTGTTCAACGTCGAGGTGCAGGTACAGCAGCCGGGCGCTCCGGCTGACGGTGCCGGCGCACCGGCGGGGGAGCGGCCCGGCCCGCGGATTCCGGTGCCCGACGGTGGCGCCGGAGTCCAGGTGAGCGCCAAGGGCCTCGGCGCGGCACCGCGCCCGCAGGGTCTGCAGTACGTCTCGCCCACCATCGACGGGGCGGCCGGTGCCGACGGCGGGGTGCAGGTGCAGCAGGCGCCGGCGTTGGGCGTCGGTGGCCCGCCGGCCGGGCGTCCGGGCCAGGGCGGCCAGGGCCGTCCACCC
>NZ_JBSWXD010000258.1:0-5634 GCF_056160425.1 Micromonospora sp. ABR4_055 | reverse complement strand
GGGCCACTCCGGCGGCCGCCGCACCGGCGAGCCACGCCCACGGCACGTCCCGGCGACGACCAGCGAGCGCGTCGACGGCCGCCCGCGCCCGGTGCCGCGCCTCCGCGCTGGCCGGGCCCATCCGCGCTCCGGTCTCGGTGGCGAGGTTCGAGGTGTGCCGGTGGGCCAGTCGAGCGGCGTCACCGGCGGAGTCGACCGCCGAGACCAGATGCGCCCAGGCCTGGTCGGTGATGCGTTGCGGCTTGCGGCGGTGCTCCATCAGGTTGGTCGCGAACATGCTGCTACCTCCTCCAGCGCCACGGCTGCCGGAAGCGCCCGGCGAGCCGTGGCGCGCTGCGGTTGCCTCCACGTGCCCAGCCCCGGTCGGCGGCAAACCCCCTTGTCGTCGTGCTGTTACGGCTGTCTTCTGTCGTACCGGACCGCTACTGTTGGGATGACAGCCGGCGCCGAGCCGGAGGCCGATGGGTATCCGAGGTTCGTGGTCGGCACCTCAGGCGCCCGTGCCGCAACGAATCGTGCCCCGGGTGTCCGTGCCGTAGCTCAGCGCGCAGGGGGCTATGATGCGGGTTGTCTGATTGTTAGCGATTATTGTGCCCGTCGGATGCGGATCCGGCCCGGCGAAAGCTGGCGGTGATGCCCGCACCGGAATACTCTCGGTCGCGGCCCGCGTACTGACGAGACGCCCGGATGGGCGAGTGGAGGTGCTCGCGTGAGCCTGTCGGTTGTCACATCGACGCTGCCTGGTGCAGTGGTTGAGATTTCACCACAGGGTGAGATCGACGTGGATACCGCGCACGAGGTGCGCGAAGCGGTGCAGGCGGTACTGACCAACGGCCGTCCGACCCGAATCCAGCTGAACATGCGGCTGGTGACGTTCATCGACTCGGTTGGCATCAGCGCAATGGTCGCCGGTTTCCAGGCGGCCGAGGTGAGCGGCATCAAGCTGGTGGTGACCGAGCCGAGCCGGTTCGTGCACCGTCAGTTGTGGGTGACCGGGCTGCTCGGCCTGTTCGGTGCTCCCGAGCCGTACGTCGGTGACGGCGCCGAGCGTGAGGTGCCGCTCTCCTGAGCTCGTGGTGCTCGGTGGCGGCAGGTCGCAGTTCGAACGGCTGATTAGGGTCGTGTTAACACCCGGCGGTAGATCTTGTCGGTAGCGCTGTCCTGCCGGAAAATGATCTATCGTGACATGGTTGCTGGTGGGTACCACCATTCTCCGGCGCTATGTCCTTCTTCGTCCGATCGGTCGCGGTGGGGTGTCGGTTGTCTACCAGGCGATCGACGTCGACTCGGCCCGGCCGTTCGCGGTCAAGTTGCTGGCACCGGCCGCCGCCGGCGACCGACGGGCCAGGGACGACATTCGCCGGGAAGCGTCGTTCACCCAGCGGCTGCGGCATCCCAGTGTGCCCCGCGTCTACGACGTCGGTGAACTGCCGCTACCCGGGGGCGGCACGTCGTCGTATGTCGTCATGGAGCTGATCTGCGGCGAGTCGCTGGCGGACCGGCTGACTGGCGGTCCATTGCCCTGGCCCACCGCGGTCCGCACCGCGGGGACCGCCGCAGACGTGCTGGCGGTGGCTCACCGGCGGGGCGTTGTGCATCGGGATCTCACCGCCGGCAACGTGATGTTGACCCGGTCCGGTGCCAAGATCATTGATTTCGGCCTGGCCCGGTTCGCGGATCCGCCGCCGGCCGGCCGTGCGTCGGGGACGGTGGCTGGCTCCGGCCGACCGGGCGACGACGTCTACTCCCTCGGCGTCTTGCTCTACCACATGCTGACCGGCCGGTTGCCGTACCTGGGGGTCGGCCCGGGGTCGCCGGCGACCGGCGTGCGGACAGGGGCCCTGGCTCCCACTCCGGTGCTGGCCGTCGCCGGGTTGCCGCGTCCCGTGGCCGATCTCTGTCGGGCCTGCATGAGCAAGCGTCCGGAGAACCGACCGACCAGTGTCGAGGCGGCGTTCGCGCTCTGGGACCTGCTCGGCGGCAGCCTCGGCAATAGCGGCTGCGACAGGGCGAGTGGCGGCGTTTTGTCCCAGTTATGTTAGTTGTCGGTCAATCTGGGGAATCGTGCAAAGTATGGCCGATGTCCGGGAAGTGGCTCCGCCGTCGCGGCACGTCCGGCATCGTCGACGGCGAGGACCCTTTCCCGGCGCCGAGCGTCGGGAAAGGGTTCCTCCTCCTTCAGCGGTCAGATCAGCCGATCCGGAACGGCACCCGCAGGGTCGACCGGCCGGTGTCGGCGCTCGTCGCGTCGACCCGAACCGTGGTCGCTGCATTACCGATGGCGTTCCACAGTTCCAGCCGGACGCACCCGTTGCTCATCGCCCGGAACTCTCCTGAGGCGGATCGCAGCCCGGCGCTCTGCCGGTAGGTCTCGGTGCCGGGCACCGGATCGGTGGCGAAGTAGTGGTACGTCTCGGTGCGGCCGTAGCTGCCGGAGCCGGTGAAGTCGTACGACACCCGGGCCTGGATACCCGCACCGACCGAGGTGCCCGCGTCCACCTGGAGGTCGAACGTGGTGGCTGCCGACCGGTACGCACCGGTCAACCCGCAGGCCCGGAAGGTGACCGGGTTGTGCGGCGTACCGTCGTAGTTCGCCCCGCCAGCCGACGGCACCGTGACCGTCGTCGCGTTCGTCCCGGCGGTGTTGCTCAGCACCCCGGCGGACCGCAGGTGGAACAGGTCCGAAGTGACCGGCGGGGTGGTCGGGTCCGGCGTGGGCGAGGCCGGCGGCGTGGGGGGCAGGCTCGGTGACGGGTTCGGGCTGGTCGGGGTGCCGGTGGCGGTGCCGCCGCTCCAGGTGTGCGCCCCGGTGGTGGCGGTCTGGCCGGCCGGCACGGTCATCCGGGTACCGTCGGAGAAGGTGACCGTGACCGGCGACGAGGTGAAGTTGCTCGCCACGTAGGTGCGGGCACCGTTGCGGTCGAACACCGCGTAAAGTGGAGTGTTCGCGGTGACGCCGGTGTCGACCCGACCCAACGCTGCCAGGTTGCGCACCCAGTGGAACGTGTGCGCCCGGCTCTCGCCCTCCTCGACCGGGTAGTTGGGGTTCGCCCGCAGATTGGTCAGGGCGGCGTTGGCGTCGCCGAGCGCCTGGAACGACCAGAGAATGTCCTGCCAGACCGTCGGCGGGCCGCCGTTGTTGGTGACCAGCGCGTTCCAGTTGGTGGCGATGTAGTCCGGCCGGTAGCCGAGGTAGAGCGAGCCACCGGTGACCGGCAGCATGTTGATGCCCTGGATCATCTCCGGCTCGGCGCTGAACCAGGTGGCGTAGGCCCCGCCGTCGCCCCAGACCATGCCCACCGACCGGTGCCCGAAGGAGGCCGGGAAGTTGGTGTCCGAGGAGTCGAACCAGTATTCCTGGATGGCCGCCGATTGAGTGGTGTAGATGTACAGTCCGGCGTCGCGGATCGCGGTGTTGCCGGTGGCCAGGCCCCACTGGATCAGGGCGTTGGCGAAGTTCATCCCCTCCGAGGATGACTCCTGGTTGTTGCCGGCGAAGAACGCTCCGTGCCCGGCGGCCCAGTCATGGCCGGCGTAGATGTCGAAGTCGCGCAGGAACGGGAACATCGGGTCGTTGCGGTCCCAGCTGTTGGCGTCGCGGATCAGCAGGTTGACCATGCCGCCGTACTGGCTGGTCGCCGCCCAGGTGGGGTCGAACTTGGCCAGCGTCGCGGCGGCGGCGATGTAGTAGCCGTAGTGGAAGTGATGGTCGTTGAGATCGGTGTCGGATCCGTACGAGGCGGGGTAGCCGACCAGAGTGCCCCACGCCTGGTCGTAGAAGAACACCCGTTGCGTCTTGCCTGGGCTGGCGGTGAACCAGTCGGTCAGCCGGTTCCGGATGGCGGTGAGCAAATGGTCGCGTTGGGCGGTGCGGCCGAGCTGGTCGGCGATCTCGGCCAGCCGGGCGGCCCGGCCGAGCGCCTTGCCGGTCCAGTAGGTGTCGTTGTCGAAGCCGGCGAGCGGGTCGCCGGACGCGGCCTGGTCCAGGTGCGCGGTGAGCGTGGCGAGGTCGGCACCGACGCTGGTGGCCACCGCTGGGACCTCCGGCAGTACGCCGTGGAAGCGCATCGCGGTCCGGAACGACGTCGCGCCGACCAGGTTGCGCATCGGACCGCGGGCCGACACGTAGGTCTCGGCGATCGGGCTGGCGCCGTCGAGGTGCTTCCACTGGTGCGGGTAGAGGGAGACGACCGTGCCGGTGGCGGAGCCCTCCCGGGCCGTGGTGGTGAAGCTGTAGGTGGCGTCGACCGTGCTGCTGGCCTGGTCGTAGCTCCAGCTGACCCGGGTGCCGGTGACGTGGGCGTGGGCGTACCGGCCGTAGCTGTCCATCAGCGCGGTGCGCCGGGCGGCGCTGGTGCCGGCGCCGGTCGGCAGCAGTGCGACGGAGAAGTAGCCGCGGCCGGCGAGGGTGGAGCTGATCGTGGTCCCGTTGACGGACCAGGTCGCTCCGCTGGGGCCGTAGGCGACGTAGTCGTGGCCGCGCATCGAGAAGCCGACCCGGGTGCCGCTGTGGTGCCAGACCGTCGGGGTGCCGGGGAACGACAGCTCGGCGTTGCCGCCGGTGACCTGGGCGTACACGAACGGCAGACCGTGGCCGACGGTGGCGCGTAGCGTGCGGGCGCCGTCGGACCAGTACGGGCTGACCGTCCAGTCGGTCCAGCCGTCGACCTTGACGTCCGGGGCGTTGAGCCCGGCGACGCCGAGGGTGAACTCTCGCGTGTACGGGTAGTGGTACTCGCCGACGCCGGTCGACGTACCGGAGATCGCCGCCTCGGTGGTGTAGGAGACGCCGAGCCCGCCAGCGGTCGGCTGGAACGACATCGGGTGGGCGTGCAGCGGGTCGGAGTAGGCGCAGTTGTACCGCTTGAACAGCAGCGACGACCACCAGTCGTTGGTCGGCACCGCCCCGGCCGGGGCGGTGCCCGTGACGTACTGCCGGGGGTTGGCGGAGATGTTTCCGCAGGCGGTCGGGGCGGCGGCGCCCGCCGGGCGGGTGGTGGTGTAGCTGCCGGCGCCGACGGTGGCGGCGTCGGCGGTGCGCAGTACGCCGAAGATCAGTCCGGTCGCGGCCAGCGCTGTCACGGTGGTGGCTGCCAGGATCCGGCGCGGCGTACGACCTGTTCGCGCGCCACGGATCGACAGGTTCATGGTGCCTCCGGGTCGGGTCGGGCGCGGTCCACGATCGCGAAAATTCGCGCCCGTCAACGAGTTATTGCCAGGAGGTCATCAGAGATGCGGGCTTCTGTCAATATCCCGACATGAAGTTTCGTGTATTCGGTACGGGGTCGTGGTGGTCTGTTGACAGCCGCGCCGGTGCTGCTGTAAACCTCTCGGTGAGAGCGCTCTCTCTCCTCATGGGCTGCATGTGCTCTGCGTGAGCCGAGTGCGACTGCATGGCGGTAGAGCGCTCTCGCGTGGTCGCCGGTGACCGTCGGCAAATATGCCGATCGGTCTGCCGCTGTTGCGCAAATGACTCCGTACGCTGATTCCGCCGCGAAAAGAAAACGGGGGCGGGGGGGGGAAAAAAAAAAAGGCCAACCCCCCCCCCCCACAGCACACCCACCCCCAACCTCCCCCATTTGTTTTTTTTTTTTGCTAGTTATCCCCCCCCCCCCCCCCCCCCCTCCCCCCCCC
>NZ_JBSWXD010000257.1:0-5701 GCF_056160425.1 Micromonospora sp. ABR4_055 | reverse complement strand
ACAACGAGGGTTCAAACGCCGAGCGGGTACGTCACAGGTCCAATCACCCATTTTTTTCTCTCAAGCTCGACCCCCCCAACTTGGCCAACCACTTGGCGTGTGTTGTGGCCCCCCTTGTCCCCCCCCCCCCCCCCCCCCCCCCAACCGGGGTGTTGTCGACCGCTGTCACGGCAGCAGCGCGTCCAGATCGGGCTCGGACTCGAAGACACCGTCGGCGAGACCGAGCTCGGCGACCCGCTCGATCGACGCCCGGTTGATCTCGGCCGGCCACATCGGCAGCGTCATCGCGTCCAGGATCGCCTGGTCGATGTCGGTGTAGCTGCGCAGCACTGTGCGCACCTCGTCGGGGTGCGCGTTGGCGTAGGACAGCGACTCGGCCATCGCCTCCTGGAACCGCGCAACCAGGTCGGGGTTCTCCTGGGCGAGCTTGGTGCTGGTGAAGTAGACCGCGACGGTCAGGTTCGGGGCGGTGTCGACGAAGTTCCAGGCGACGACCCGGCCACCGGCGTCCTTGGCGATGGCGAGCGACGGCTCGACCATCCAGGCGGCGTCGACCTGGCCGCCCTCGACGGCGGCCGGCATCTGCGGGAACGCCATCTCGACGAACTCGATCTCGTCCGGGTTGCCACCGGCCTTGCGTACCGACTCGCGGACGCTGGTGTCGCCGATGTTCTTCAGCGTGTTCACCGCGACCTTCTTGCCCGCCAGGTCGGCGGCGGTCTGGATCGGGCTGTCCCCACGGACCACCACGCCGCCGAAGTCGGCCTCGGGGTTGCCGGTCGAGGCCACACCGTTGGCCACGATCTGTACCGGCACGTCGGCTGTCTGCGCGGTGAGCAGCGAGGTCACGTTGCTGAAGCCGAACTGGAACTGCTCACTGACCACGCCGGGGACGATGGCGGCACCACCTTGACCGCTCTCCATGGTCAGGTTGATGCCGCGCTTGGTGAAGAAGCCTTTCTCCTCACCGAGGTAGATCGGCGCGACGTCGACGATCGGGATGATGCCGACGGTGACGTCGGTGACCTCTTCGGTGCCGCCGGCCTCGTCGGTGGACGAGTCGGAACCACAGGCAGCGGTGACCAGCAGCGCGGCAGCCAGGGTGAGGGCGACGAGGGGCCGTCGCATGGGACCTCCAGGGGGATGGGTTCGAGGTTGAGCCGGTCAGGGGTGTTCGCTGACCGAACGGTGGTTCTTATGATGAACGTACGACCCAGCGAGGGCCCACGTCAATGTCACATATCGGAAGAGTCCCTGCCAATCTGGCAGGTGGAGGGAGCGTCGTGCGAACCCAGGTTGGCATCATCGGAGCGGGACCAGCGGGTTTGATGCTCGCCCACCTGCTGCGTCTCGAGGGTATCGACTCGGTCGTGCTGGAGACCCGCGGGCGGGCGTACGTGGAGAGCCGGGTCCGGGCCGGGGTGCTCGAACACGACACGGCGCAACTGCTCGCCGACACCGGCGTCGGCGCCCGGATGCGCCGCGAAGGACTCGTGCACACCGGCCTTGAGCTGCGCTTCGAAGGCGTCAGCCGGCGGATCGACCTGGCCGCGCTGACCAGCGGTCGAGGGATCACCGTCTACGGTCAGCAGGAGGTGGTGAAGGACCTGATCGCCGCCCGGCTGGCAGCCGGCGGCGAGATCCTGTTCGATGTCACCGACGTCGAGCTGGCCGGGATCGACAGCGATGCCCCGGTCATCCGGTTCGCGCACGAGGGCACGATACGCGAACTGAACTGCCTGGTGGTTGCCGGATGTGACGGTTTCCACGGGGTCTCCCGGGGCAGCATCCCCGCCTCGGCCCGACGCACCGTCGAGCACACGTACCCGTTCAGCTGGCTCGGGGTGCTGGCCCAGGCCGCCCCCTCGGCGCACGAGCTGATCTACGCCCAGCACGAACGCGGCTTCGCCCTGCACAGCATGCGCAGCCCCGAGGTGACCCGGCTCTACCTCCAGGTGCCCAACCGGACCGAATCGAGCGACTGGCCGACCGCGCGGATCTGGGACGAGCTGCACACCCGGCTGGCGACCAACGACGGCTTCACCCTGCAGGAGGGCCCGATCCTGGAGCAGGGGGTGACCCCGATGCGAAGCTTCGTTACCGAACCGATGCGCTACGGCCAGCTGTTCCTGGCCGGCGACGCGGCGCACATCGTACCGCCGACCGGCGCGAAAGGGCTGAACCTGGCGGTCGCCGACGTCCGCTTCCTGGCCGAGGCGCTGACCACCTGGTTCCGTCAGGGACGCGGGACCGGGCTGGACGAGTACTCGGCCCGGTGCCTACGCCGGATCTGGCGGGTCCAGCACTTCTCCTCCTGGATGACCGGGCTGCTGCACCGGCCCGCCGACGCCGACGAGTTCAGTCACCGGCTCCAGGTGGCCCAGTTGGAGTACGTGACGACCTCCACCGCGGCGGCGACCACCCTGGCGGAGAACTACGTGGGACTACCGCTGGACTGGAGCAGCCGCGTTGACACGCCGGTGACCCCGACCGTACCGTTCGCTTAGCGAACTTTTGTTCATCACACGCACCGGGGATGATGCATGGCTGAAATTTCCTCGCTGGCGGACGGTGTCGCCGACCTGGTCCACGACGGCGACAGCGTCGCCCTGGAGGGATTCACCCACCTGATCCCGACCGCGGCCGGGCAGGAGATCATCCGGCAGGGCCGACGCGACCTCACGCTGATCCGGATGACCCCGGACGTCGTCTACGACCAGCTGATCGGCGCCGGCTGCGCCAAAAAGCTGATCTTCAGCTGGGCCGGCAACCCCGGGGTCGGTTCGCTGCACCGGTTCCGCGACGCGGTACAGCGCGGCTGGCCCCGTCCGCTGGAGATCGAGGAGCACAGCCACGCCGGGATGGCCAACCGGTACGTCGCCGGCGCCGCCGGCCTGCCGTTCGCCGTACTCCGCGGCTACGTCGGCACCGACCTCGCCGACCTCGCCGACCGCACCCCGACCATCGCGCCCATCACCTGTCCGTTCACCGGCGAAGTGCTCACCGCCGTACCGGCGCTCAACCCCGACGTCGGCATCGTGCACGCCCAACGCGCCGACCGGCACGGCAACGTGCAGATCTGGGGCATCACCGGGGTCCACAAGGAGGTCGTACTGGCGTCCGCACGGTCCCTGGTCACCGTCGAGGAGATCGTCGACGAGCTGACCCCCCGACCCGGCGCCGTGGTGCTGCCCGGCTGGGCGGTCACCCGGGTCGCCGAGGTGCCCGGCGGGGCGCACCCGTCGTACGCGATGGACTACAGCGACCGGGCCAACGACTACTACCAGGAGTGGGACGAGATCAGCCGGGACCGGGACACCTTCACCCGCTGGCTCGACGAACACGTCCTGGCCGCGGCGGGGACCGACGCGACGTACGGTGGTGCGGAATGAACGAGCCGCAAGCCGTCGAGGGGTTCACCCGCGACGAGATGATGACCGTCGCCGCCGCCCGGGCGCTGCGCGACGACGCCCGCTGCTTCGTCGGCATCGGCCGGCCCAGCACCGCAGCCAACTTGGCCCGGCGGACCCACTCCCCCGACCTGGTGCTGGTCTACGAGTCCGGCACCATCGGCGCCAAGCCCGGCCGGCTGCCGCTGTCCATCGGCGACGGGGTGCTCGCCGAGACCGCCGACACGGTCGTGTCGGTGCCGGAGATCTTCAACTACTGGCTGCAGCCCGGCCGGATCGACGTCGGCTTCCTCGGTGCCGCGCAGATAGACCGGTACGCCAACATCAACACCACGGTGATCGGCGACGACTACACCGACCCGTTGGTACGGCTGCCCGGCGCGGGCGGAGCACCGGAAATCGCCGCCTCGTGCGGCGAGGTGATCGTCATCGTGCCGCAGAGTCGGCGTACGTTCGTCGACCGGGTCGACTTCGTCACCTCGGTCGGCTTCGGCGCGGGCCCCGGCGACCGGCAACGCCTCGGCCTGCGCGGCCGAGGTCCCACCCTGGTCATCACCGACCTCGGCATGCTGCGCCCGGACCCGGACACCTGCGAGCTGACCCTCACCCAGCTGCACCCCGGAGTGGGTGTCGAGCAGGCCGTGGCGGCCACCGGCTGGCCGCTGAAGGTCGCCGCCGACCTGACGACCACCGACGAACCCACCCCGCAGGAGCTGGCCGCCCTGCGCCAGCTGCTGAACCCCTGACCCCGGCGGGGACAGCTGACCAAGGAGGCACCGCCATGCCCGACACCACGCCCGTACGGGCCGACCGCCCAGGCGGACTGCTCCTGCCGCGCTACCGACGCGACGACACCGCCGTGCACCCGCCGCTGCTCTCCCCCGACTACAAGTCCACCGTGCTGCGTGCCCCCGCCCAGTCGCCGGTGCTGCTCCCGCAGACGCTCACCGAGATCACCGGCCCGCTGCTCGGCGAGGGCCGGGTCAGCGCGACCGACGCCGACCTGAGCCGCAGCGGCGACGGCGAAGCCCAGGGGCAACGGATCATCGTGCACGGCCAGGTCCGCGACAGCGACGGCCGACCGGTGCCGGACACCCTGGTGGAGGTCTGGCAGGCCAACGCCGGCGGGCGCTACCTGCACAAGCTCGACCAGCACGACGTACCGCTCGATCCGCACTTCACCGGCGTCGGCCGGGCGATGACCGACTCGATGGGCCGCTACCGGTTCGTCACCATCAAGCCCGGCGCCTACCCGTGGCGCAACCACTCCAACGCGTGGCGGCCGGCGCACATCCACTTCTCGCT
Organism: Micromonospora sp. ABR4_055; assembly: GCF_056160425.1. NCBI lineage: Bacteria > Bacillati > Actinomycetota > Actinomycetes > Micromonosporales > Micromonosporaceae > Micromonospora > Micromonospora sp. ABR4_055. The sequence continues at coordinate 986 of NZ_JBSWXD010000257.1, read as the reverse complement.
GTTCGGCCGGGCCTTCACCCAGCGACTGGTCACCCAGATGTACTTCCCCGACGACCCGCTGTTCCCCTACGATCCGGTCTTCAACTCGATCCCCGACCCGGCCGCCCGGCAACGGCTGATCGCCAGCTTCGACCTGGCCAACACGGTCGAGGAATGGGCGCTCGGCTTCCGGTTCGACATCGTGCTGCGCGGCACCGAGGCGACCCCGATGGAGGAATCATGACCATCAGCGTGACCGCGTCGGACTGGGACCAGCAGACCGGGCTGACCCCGGCGCAGACCGTCGGACCGTACCTGGGGATCGGCCTGCCCTGGCCGGACGGGCCGTTCGTGGTCGACGAGACCGACCCGGCGGCGATCTGGCTGCGTGGCCGGCTCCTCGACGGCGCCGGCGACCCGGTGCCGGACGGTCTGATCGAGACCTGGCAGGCTGACCCGCAGGGCCGGTTCGACCACCCGGACGATCCGCGCGGCGCGGTGGCCGGGTTCCGCGGCTTCGGCCGCTGCCCCACCGACGGGACCGGCGGGTGGGCGGTACGCACCCGCAAACCGGGGCCGGTACCTGGATTGGACGGACAGCCGCAGGCCCCGCACATCGCCGTGTCGGTGTTCGCCCGGGGGTTGCTGCACCGCGTCGTCACCCGGATCTACTTCCCGGACGAGGCCGACGCGAACGCCGCCGACCCGGTGCTGGCCGGGCTGCCGCAGGCCCGACGCGGCACGGTGATCGCGGCCGCCGAGCCGGACGGCTACCGGTTCGACATCCGACTGCAGGGCGAGCATGAAACCGTTTTCTTCGCCGTCTGACCCGGAGTCCACCATCGACGATCCCGAGCCGGTCGGTCTGTTCGACCCGTTGCTCGCCGCCGGCGGGGTCCGGGCCGCCGTCGACGACCGGGCCTGGCTGCGCGCCATGCTCGACGCCGAAGCGGCGTTGGCCCGCGCCCAGGCGGCCGGCGGGTCGGTGCCGTCGGCCGCCGCCGAGG
>NZ_JBSWXD010000256.1:0-5805 GCF_056160425.1 Micromonospora sp. ABR4_055 | reverse complement strand
CCTCCCCCCCCCCCCTGACGATACCCCTTCTTCTCCGCCCTTTCTCTAGCACCCCCCCCCCCCCCCTGCCCACCCCCCCCCCCCCCCCCCCCCCCCCCCCCCGGGTCCGCCAGGAGCAGCCTGCCGTCGTCGGCACGGGCGCTGCCGGGAGTGGCCAGCAGCACCGCGGCGACCACGGCGACGACGCCGGCCACTGCGGCGGCCGCCGCGACGACGCCGGTCAGCCCGAGAGCAGCGGCTGGTACGCCTGGGCGGGGGTCAGGCCGCATGGGGGGCGAGCGGTCGGACTTCCGACCGGTGGCCGGCACAGCTGCAGCTCATCTGCTCCCGATCCCGCTCGTTCGGGCGCAGGTGCAGGTACATCGCGATCACCATCGGGATGAAGACCACCGAGTTGTAGAACAGGTGCAGCTCGACGCGGGGCACGATCAACTGCACCACGCTGGTCACCACCGGCTGGCCGAAGAAGATGGTGCCGGTCTGCGCCTGGATCAGCAGCAGCAGATGTTCGATGTGGTGCCAGAACTGGATGGCCAGTGCGATGGTCCACCAGGTCCGGGCCCGTCCGGCGAACCCGGGGCGGAGCAGGAACAGGAAGACGAGCATCACGATGGCGTACCCGTAGTGCAGCCACTCGGAGCTGACCAGCCAGGGGAACCACTGGCCGAGCACGCCCCGGGCCTGCGGCCGGGGGCTGCCGAGCACCCAGATCTGGTACGCCTGGACCAGGTGTTCGGCCCAGTGCGCGAGGACGACGACGAGGAAACCGTTCAGGGCCAGCTTGTGGTGTGCGCCGTTGAGCCGGGCCACCAGGCCGGGGGAACTGGAGGAAGCGGGATGGGGGGCGGGATGGGCAGCGGAATGGGCCATTTGACATACCTTCCGTGAGCCAGGCATGACATCCTGTCGCGAAGCTAGCTGGCAACATGACGTCGTGGATATTGGAGATTGCCTAGTTGGGCATGTTCAGCCGGCGATCCAGTTGGCGTGGAAGCCGCTGGGCACCCGTACCGGCAGGTGCACCACGGCCACCGGCTCACCGGTGAAGTCGGCGGCGTCGAGCACCACCAGGCTGCTGCGGTCGACCCGGGCGTCGTACACATAGGTGAGCAGCCAGCCGTCATCCTCTGCGCCGACCGGGCCACGCGGCACGAAGACGGCCTCCCCCGCCTCCCGGTACGGCCCGAAGTCGTGCACCGCCACGTCCCTGCCGTCCAGATCGTGCCGCAGCAGCGCCGAGCCGCCCAGCGTGCCGGTACCGTCCTGCATCGCCACCGTGTACGCGTACCGGTAGGGGGTCGTCTTGCGCCGGTCGTCGATGCGCGGGAACTCCTGCGGAATGTCGTCGAGCTGTTCGGCCGCGACGGACCCGCTGGTCAGGTCGAGGGTCCAGCGCCACAGCGTCGGGGCGCACTCACCGGGTGTCCGGCGGTCCCGGTCGAAGACCCGCTCGTGCCGTACGACGTCGATTACGCACCGGTCGGCGGTCTCGTAGGCGTTCACCGGGTGGAAGACGTAACACGGATCGACCTCGAACCAGCGCACGGCCGGCCCGGCGGCGGCCCGGGGCAGCAGGCCGATCCGGGCCGGCCGACCAGCGGACCAGGCGTACGGGAACCGGGATCCGGCGTGGGCCAGAGCCGGGTCGAAGGCGACCGGCAGGTCGAACAGCACGGTGTGCCGGTCGGTCAGGGCCACCGAGTGCATCAGCGGAGTGCCGGCCACCTCGATCCGGGTGCTGTGCCGCACCCGGCCGTCCACGCCGACGACCAGGTGTTCGACGTAGGGCAGGTCGTGGTAGTAGGCGACGGCGAACAGCTCCCCGGTGACCGGGTCGGTCTCGGCGTGCGCGGTGAAGCCGTGCGGCAGGGTCGCGTCGAAGTCCATCCGGGCCACCGAGTCGAGCTCGCCGTCGAGCTCGATCGGCAGGACGCCGGCTTCGCCGAGCGCGAGGGTACGGCCGGCGTGCCGGATCACGTTGGCGTTGGCGTTGTCGCTCAGCCCGTGCCGGGGGCCGGGGATGGGGAGTTCACCGCGGGTACGGGCGACGCTGTCGCTGCGTACCCACCGGTTGCGGTACCACAGCGCCCGACCGTGCCGCAGTCGCACACCGTGCACCATGCCGTCGCCGACCAGCGGGTGGGCCCGCGGGTCGGATCGGGTCGGGTTGGGGCCGATCCGGACCAGGCAGCCGTCGAGCTCGGCGGGCAACCGACCGCTGACGACCAGGTCGGTGCCGGTCGTCTCGTGAGCGACGGGACGCCGGTTGTCCCGGCGGACGGTCGCGGGAGTCAGGGGTGAGTGGGTGACGACGCTCATCGGGGGCCTCCACCGGCCGTACGCGACCTGGACGGCATCGTTACGCACCAGCGTTACGTTTCGCAGTTACGTAACAACGTTATGTCTCGACGGTACGCCGGGCGTGAGATCATGTCAATGTGAGTCCGCGCCGGGTCGATCCGCAGCTGGCCGCCGCCCTGCTCGAAGCAGCCGCGCGGCTGCTGGCCGAAGGGGGCACGGCCGCGCTGACCACCCGCCGGCTGGCCGCCGAGGTCGGCACGTCGACCACCGTCGTCTACACCTACTACGGCGGGATGGACAACCTGGTCCGGGCGATGGTGCACGAGGGCTTCGCCCGGCTGCACCGGCGGATGGCGACCGTCCGGGCCACCAACGACGCCGTGGCCGACGTGATGGCGCTCGGGTACGCGTACCGCGCCAACGCCCTCGACCACCCGCAGCTCTACCTGGTCATGTTCGGCAGTTCGGCACTCGGCGGGTTCGCCCTCGGCGAGGGTGACCGCCAGCACGGCCGGTACACCCTGGAGCCGCTGGTCGACGCCGTGTCCCGGGCCATTGAGCAGGGCCGGTTCCGACCGGCCGATCCGCTGCTCGTCGGGCAGACCATGTGGATCGCGTTGCACGGTCTGGTCGCCCTCGAACTCGGCGGCTACCTGATCGACCCGTACGACGCCGACCTGTGCTTCGAGACCCAGTTGCGCTCGCTGATGGTGGGCGCCGGCGACAAACACGAAGCCACCATGATCTCGCTGGCTCGGGCCCGCCGCCGCCGACCGCCACGGCCGGCGTCGGCGTCGGCACCTGCGTCGGCGTCTGCGTCGGCGAGCCAGAAAGACAGCGCCCTGAGCAATACCGGAGAAGTAACACCCTGAGCAACGGCGGAGAAGCACCACGAATTGGCAAATGTGATGCTCATCGGGGGACGTGAAGGTCCCTGCGATGGATGCGCATCCAGCCCTGCGAAAACGCCCAGGATCGCCAACTCGACACTGCCGAAGGACGCCGCTGATGAACGAATTCGATTATCTGGTGGTCGGAGCCGGGTCCGCCGGAGCCGCACTCGCCGCCCGCCTGAGCGAGGACCCGCAGCGCAGGGTACTGCTGCTGGAGGCGGGTCCGGACTACGCCACCGTCGCCGAGACACCGGACGAGATCCTCGACGGCAGTGCCATGTCGATGTCCACGTACGACTGGCGCTTCAAGGCCGAAATCACCGACCGCCGGCGCATCATCTTCCCGCGCGGGAAACTGACCGGTGGATCGTCTGCGGTCGGCGCGACCATCGCCCTGCGTGGCACGCCGAACAACTTCGACGAATGGGCGTCGATGGGCAATCCGGCGTGGGCCTGGAACGAGGTCCTGCCGTACTACAAGCGACTCGAGAACGACCTGGACTTCGACAATGAGTACCACGGTCAGGGCGGTCCGATCCCGATCCGCCGGTGGCGGCCCGACGAGCTGGCCCCGGTGCAGCACGTCTTCCACGAGGCCGCTCTCAAGGCCGGCTTCCCCGACGTGGAGGACCACAACCACCCCGAGGCCACCGGGGTCGGTCCCATCCCGTCGAACCGCAACGACACCCGTACCCGGTTCTCCACCGCGATGGGCTACCTGGGCATGGCCCGCGGCCGGGCGAACCTGACCATCTACTCCGGCGCGCAGGTCAACCGGGTGCTGTTCACCGGGACCCGGGCGCACGGCGTGGAGGTCACCAACCCGGCCGGCGGCACCGAGGAGATCCACGCCCGCAACGTCGTGCTGGCCGCCGGAGCGGTCAACTCGCCGACGATCCTGATGCGCTCGGGCATCGGTCCGGCCAGCGATCTGCGCCGGCTCGGCATCGACGTGCTCCTCGACCGCCCCGGGGTCGGCGGCACCCTGATCGACCACCCGCGCACCGGCGCGTTCATGGTGCCGAAGGAGGGCACGTTCGACCCGCAGGACGCATTCCTGCAGACCATGGTGCGCACCACCGCACCGGGCTCGGACGAGTTCAACGACCTGCAGTACTACATGATCAATCACTTCGATCTGACGCTCTTCCCCGAGCTGCAGATGCTCGCCGCGGCGAAGACGATCTTCGGGGTGATGGTGGTGCACCAGCGGCCGCAGTCGAGGGGACGCCTGGTGCTCGCCTCGGCCGACCCGACGTCACCGCCGGACATCGACCTGAACTTCCTTGCCACCGAGCAGGACATCAAGATCCTGGTCGACGCGGTCCGCACCTGCTGGCAGCTGATGCAGACCCCGGGCATCGTCGACCGCGGCGACCGGTTCGTCGTCCTCGGCGAGGAGATGGTCTCCGACGACGACATCCTCGGCCACTACGTCCGGCTCAGCCTGGACAGCGGCTACCACCCGGTCGGCACCACCCGGATGGGCACCGCCGACGACGCCGACGCCGTCGTCGACGAAGGGCTGCGGGTGCACGGCACGGACAATCTGTACGTGGGCGACGCCTCGGTCATGCCGTCGATCGTCAACTGCAACACCAACCTGACCTCGATCATGATCGGTGAGCGGCTCGCCGACTGGCTGACGGCCTCCTGACCGCCGGCACCGACCGGGGTGACACGACATGCCCCGCGGGTAGCACGCTACCCGCGGGGCATCACCGTCGGTACGGGATCAGGACAGCTTCTGCAGCCCGGCCCCGGTGAGCTCGTAGCCCGGCGCGACCGTCGCGGCGTCCGCCCGGACCAGGTCCACCATCGCGGCACCGGCGATCTGCGGGGTCAGCGGCGGCCCGATCCGGTTGACGAACTCCTCGGTCGACTTGCCGGCGCGGGCCGCGTACGCCCGTACGGCGGGCAGGCCCACCCCGGTCATCGGCGCGAACCTCGGCAGCACCGTGGTGAAGGTGATGTCCAGGCCGGCCCGCTTCGCCTCGTCCTGGGCGTAGCCGGTGATGTAGCGCTGAGTCGCCTTGGCACCGGCGTAGCCGCCGCTGAGCGGCGATCCGCCGAGCACGGCACCGCTGCTGACCACGATCACCCGGCTGCCGGGACGCAGCGGCTTGAGCAGCACCTCGCGCAGCCAGTGGAAGGTGATCCGCACGTCGGTCTCCCAGTTGACCGAGAACGTCTCCCAGGTCTGCTCCTGCAGCGCACGCATGTGCGGAGTGGCCCCGGCGACCAGGACCACGGCCTCGGGCTCGTACTGGTCGATCAGGGTGGCCGGGACGGTGGCCTCGCCGGCGTCGGCGATCTCGGGTTGGATCGACCCGGCGCCGTTGGCCGGCACCGGGAAGTCCATCGCGGTACGGGCCACCGCGATCACCGGCGCACCGGCGTCGGCGAAGGCGGTGGCGACCCCGTGGCCCAGGCCGCGGCTCGCCCCGACCACGATCGTGGTCCGGCCCGACATGTCACTCATGGTTCCTCCACTGTGTTGATGATGGGTGGATGCTGGATGGTTGCTCCGGCCCGACGCCCCACCGGCCGGTGGGTGGTGGCCGGTCCGACGCGGGACGGCCGGACAGGCCTACGGCTCCGGCTTCTGGCG
>NZ_JBSWXD010000255.1:0-5810 GCF_056160425.1 Micromonospora sp. ABR4_055 | reverse complement strand
CAACCAGTGGAAACTGTGGACGCTCGGTCAGGCCGGTGGTTGGGGTAACGCCAGTCTTGTTGCCTTCGAGGTGGTGTTGGGCAGGGGTGTCGTAAAAGAGGACCTTTTAAAAAACAATCCCGCCCAAGTCGAGGTTGAACCGGGACAGGTCCGCGGTGGCGGTGGCGGTGATCGTGGCGGTGCCGTCGAGCCGCTCGCCGTCCGGGTCGTAGCGCAACGCCAACTGGTAGCCGGCCACGTCGTAGCCGCCGTTGCCGTACGTCGGGAAGTAGGGGTCGCCGATGCCGGCCGCACCGGGTTGGAAACCACCCGCCGGGCTGTCGTCGTTTCGGTCGATTAGCTCCGGCAGGACGCCGCAGCCGGCAATGCCGGCGGCCAGCACCACCGTCAGCAGCGCGGCGACACCCGCCGGACGCCGCCGTGGCCCGGACCACCGACGGCGGCCCGGCGCGAACGACGGACAGCGGATGGTCACCGGTCGAGGACCAGACCGACCCGCTGGAACTCCTTCAGGTCGCGGTAGCCGCACTTGGCCATCGCCCGGCGCAGCCCGCCGAACAGGTTCTGCTGGCCGTCCGGGGAGTCGGCCGGGCCGAACAGGATCTGCTCCATCGTGCCCAGCGGCTCGTCGGCCACCCCGAGCGCGCCGCGCGGCAGCTTCGGGTGGCTGGCCACCGAATGCCACCACGCCCCGGCCGCCGGGGCCTCGGCACACAGCGACAGCGGCTCCCCGAGCATCACCGCGTCGGCACCGCAGCCCAGCGCCTTGGCGATGTCACCGGAGGTCTGCAGGTCTCCGTCGGCGATCAGGTGCACGTACCGGCCACCGGTCTCGTCCAGGTAGTCGCGGCGGGCGGCTGCCGCGTCGGCGATCGCCGTGGCCATCGGCACCCGGATGCCGAGCACTGAGTCGGTGGTCGACCACTCGTCCGCGCCGATCCCGACGATCACCCCGGCCGCACCGGTACGCATCAGGTGCAGCGCCGTCTTGTAGTCGGTGCAGCCGCCGACCACCACCGGCAAATCCAGGTCGGCGATGAACTCCTTGAGGTTCAGCGGCTCGTCGGTGGTGGAGACATGCTCCGCAGACACCAGCGTGCCCTGGATCACCAGGATGTCCACGCCGGCGTCCAGCACCACCGGGGCCAGCGCCAGGGTGTGCTGCGGTGACACCCGGGCGGCGACCGTACCGCCGCCGGCCCGCATCTGCCGGACCCGTTCGGCGATCAGCTCGGGGCGGATCGGTTCGGCGTACGCCTCCTGCAGCCGCTGGGTCGCCGGGTCGTCGTCGTCCAGCGCGGCCAACTCGCCGAGCACCTTGCTCGGGTCCTCGTAGCGGGTCCACAGCCCTTCGACGTTGAGTACACCGAGCCCGCCGAGCTCGCTCAACTTGGCGGCGCTTGCCGGGCTCATCGTGGCGTCCGACGGGTGCGCCACGCATGGGATCTTGAACTGGTACGCGTCGAGCTGCCACGCGGTGGAGACGTCGTCGACGTCCCGGGTCCGCCGGCTCGGCACGATGGCGATGTCGTCCAGGTGGTAGCCGCGCTGCGCGGTCTTGCCCAGCCCGATCTCGACCACGTCACGCATGGCATATCTCCGTCATGAACAGGTCGACCGCCCGGCGGCTCGGCCACCGCGCGGGCAGGTCGACGGCGTAGGTCAGCGGGTGTGGTAGTTGGGGGCCTCGACGGTCATCTGGATGTCGTGCGGGTGGCTTTCCTTCAGACCGGCGGCGGTGATCCTGATCAGTTGGCCGCGCTGGTGCAGGTCGTCGATGCCTTCGGCGCCGACGTACCCCATTGCCAGCCGGACCCCGCCGATCAGCTGGTGCACGACGGTGGCCAGCGGTCCACGGTACGGCACCTGGCCCTCGACACCCTCCGGGACCAGCTTCTCGTCGCTGAGCACGTCGTGCTGGAAGTAGCGGTCCTTGGAGTAGGAGCGGGCCTGGCCACGGGACTGCATCGCGCCCAGCGACCCCATTCCCCGGTACGACTTGAACTGCTTGCCGTTGATGAACAGCAGCTCACCGGGGCTCTCCTCGCAACCGGCGAGCAGGCTGCCCAGCATCACCGTGTGCGCACCCGCGACCAACGCCTTGGCGATGTCGCCCGAGTACTGGATGCCGCCGTCGGCGATCACGGGAACGCCGGCCGGGTGGCAGGCCCGGACCGCCTCCATGATCGCGGTGATCTGCGGTACGCCGACCCCGGCAACCACCCGGGTGGTGCAGATCGCACCCGGACCGACCCCGACCTTGACCCCGTCCGCGCCGGCCTCGACCAACGCGCGGGCACCGGCGTAGGTGGCGACGTTGCCGCCGACCACGTCGACCTCGGTGTCCCGTTTCAGGGCGCGCACCATGTCCAGCACCCCGCGCTGGTGGCCGTGGGCGGTGTCGACGATCAGTACGTCGACGCCCGCGTCGACCAGGGTCCGGGCCCGCTTGTACGAGTCGTCGCCGACGCCGATCGCGGCGGCCACCCGTAGCCGGCCGGCGTCGTCCTTGGTCGCGTCCGGGTACTGCTCGCTCTTGGTGAAGTCCTTCACGGTGATCAGCCCGCGCAGCCGGCCGGCGTCGTCGACCAGGGGCAGCTTCTCCACCTTGTGCTGGCGCAGCAGGGCCAGCGCATCCGCCTTGGCCACCCCGACCGGGGCGGTGACCAGCGGCATCGAGGTCATCAGGTCGCGTACCGGGCGGTTCTGGTCGGTCTCGAACCGCATGTCGCGGTTAGTGATGATGCCGACCAGGGCGCCCTGCTCGTCGACGACCGGGACGCCGGAGATGCGGTACCGGCCGCACAGTGTGTCGACGTGCCGCAGGGTGTCGTCCGGGCCGCAGGTCACCGGGTTGGTGATCATGCCGGCCTCGGAGCGTTTCACCAGGTCGACCTGGATCGCCTGGTCGTCGGCGGAGAGGTTGCGGTGCAGCACGCCGATGCCGCCCTGCCGGGCCATCGCGATCGCCATCCGCGCCTCGGTCACCGTGTCCATCGCGCTGGACAGCAGCGGTACGGACAGTCGCACGTTGCGGGTCATCGAGGTCACCGTGTTGACCCGGCTCGGGATGACGTCCGACTCGGCGGGCTGCAGCAGCACGTCGTCGAAGGTCAACCCGAGCGGCACCGCCCGGGCCGACCCGGCGGGCATCTCCGGCACGTGGCCGCCGAACGCGGCGGGGACCGGGGGCACGTGACCGCCGTTGGCGGTGCTGTCGACGACGGGCTGCTGGGTGGGCGAGTATTCCACGACTTCTTCCCCTGAGCTGGTCGGACGGTTCGCCTGAGGCCGGCGGCGGCTGATGCCCGGGCGCCGGGGCGGCAGGCGGCCCGGCGTGGGTGGCGGTTGACCGGCTCGCCCCGTCTCGCGGTGCGATGGTTCATCGTACCCACCGTCGGTCCGGCCGGACGCGCCACCTGCGCGGCCAGCCGGACCGGGTGGGGCCCACGCAGCCGGTACGGGTGGGACTACGGTGGAGGGGTGCACGAAGAGCCGATCGATCCGTTCAGCGGCGACCCCGCCGATCCGGCAGCCGGGCTGGAGGATCCCACCGAGGCCGGCGAGCCGGATTCGTTGACGCCGGCCGAACGGCAGGACGTGTTGGAGGACCTCGCCGACCTGGAGGTCTACCGGGCGCTGCTCGGCGCGGTCGGGATCCGCGGGCTGGTGATCGACTGCGAGGACTGCCGGGAGCCGCACTACTTCGACTGGGACCTGCTGCGTGGCAATCTGCGGCACCTGCTGGACTCCGGCCGGCCGAGGGTGCACGAGCCGGCCTTCAACCCCGACCCGGACCACTACGTGAGCTGGGAGTACGCGCGGGGGTACGCCGACGGCGTGCACGACACCCTGCGGGACGAGGCGGACGACGACCAGGACCGACCGGCCGACGACAAGGGCCGGCCGGGTTAAGGTCGGTCAGGCGACCAGTCCGGTACGGAATCCGGTGGCCACCGCGTGCGCCCTGTCCCGTGCGCCGAGCTTGCGGAACAGTCGCCGGGCGTGGGTCTTGACGGTGTCCTCCGAGACGAACAGGTCGCGGCCGATCTCGCCGTTGCTCTTGCCTTCCGCCATCCCGCGCAGCACCTGCAGTTCGCGTTCGGTGAGCCCGATCCGGCGTAGTGCGCTGATTCGACCGTCTGACGGCTGAGTGCCGTCCGGCCCGGCACCGTTCGGCCCGCCGCCGTTCGACACAGCGCCATCCGTCGGGGCGGTGCCGGAGTCCGTGTCCTGGTCCTGGTCCTGAGTCACCGTGCCGTCGGAGTGCGGGACGGGCATCGGTGCGCCGGCGGTGTCGGCGGCCGACGCCGTCGCGGCCGCGTCGTCGCGCTGGTTCGGCACGACGTTCGGCCCGGTGGCCGGGTCCGCACCGGCGGCGGCTGGCGCCGCCGGTTCGGCGGCGGCGCCGGTGACCGATCGTCCGGCGGAGTCGGTACCAGCGGCGGCAGCCCCGGGGTGGTGGGTCACCGCGCCAGCGGCACCGATGGTGGCGGTCACCGCCGGGGCCGGTGCGGCTGCTGACTGCTCGGTCAGCAGTGCCGGTGTACGGCGGCCCGGCGCGGCGAGCAGCAGCAGGGTCTTCGCCACGGCGGTGACCAGGTCGTCGGTGCCGCGTAGCAGCCCGCGGGCGCCGGCAGCCAGCGCGGCCGACGCCACCTGCGGGTCCTCCCCGCCGAACAGCACGATCACGCTGCCCGGCGAACGGGCCAGCACCCGGCGGGTGAAGCTTGCGCTGTCCGGACGGGCCAGGGCGGTGTCGGCGAGTACGATCTCGGCTGGCCGTTCGGCGAGCCGCAGCATCACCTCCGGTTCAGAGACTGCTGTGCGTACTGCGGCGGAGAGGCCGAGCCGGGCGGCGGCGGCGGCGATGTTCTGAGCTGCAATTACCGTTCGTACACACACGAGCACCTTGCGCACTTGTGACTCCCCTCTCCCGCCAGCAGCAGATCACGCGAGGCACGCTCGCTCATGTGCTTTGCCACGAAAAAAGATGAAAGTTCAGGACCGGCGGCCACGTCGCCGACCGGCTATCGCGCGCAGGTTCCGACCCGGGTGTTCCCACACGTTCCGGCACGGGTGATTGAGCAGTGGGACTCCCGGGTACCCCGGTGACATGAAGGACCGGAGCGCTTGCGCGGCCGGCCGCCCGGTCCTACCACGAAGTGTCCGCGGGAGCCGCGCGGAAGGAGGGGTGCAGATGTCGGATGTACGCCGACTGCCCGGACCGATCGTCGACCTGTGGGAGTGGCAGATCCTCGGTGCCTGCCGTGGCCGGGACAGCGCCCAGTTCTTCCACCCCGACGGTGAGCGGGGGTCGTCACGCAACCGCCGGGAGTCGGGAGCCAAGGCGGTCTGCCGGACCTGCCCGGTCCGCGCGGAGTGCGCCGCGCACGCCCTGTCGGTGCGCGAGCCGTACGGGGTGTGGGGCGGCTTCAGCGAGTCGGAACGGCTCCGGCTGCTCGCCCTCGGCTGGGAGGATCTTGCCGACCGCCGTGGCGGCCGGGTCGATGTGCAACGGCTGGAGGCCCGGCTGGGCCGACCGCACAAGTCGACCGTGCCGGCCCAGCGCCGGCCGGAGTCGGCCGCCGTCAGGCCGCAGCCGGCTGACTCGGCCACCGCCGCCTGACCGCGGCGAACTGTCACCTACCGCGCGGCTGCGGTCGCGGGGGGGGGGGGGGGGGGGGGGGGGGGGGGGGAGGGGAGGAGGGGGGGGGGGGGGGGAGGAGGAGGAGAAGGGTAGGGGGGTGGTGGGTACGAGGATGGCAGGGGGGGTCAAATGTTGATCGGTGAGCTGGCGCGGCAGGAAG
>NZ_JBSWXD010000254.1:0-5985 GCF_056160425.1 Micromonospora sp. ABR4_055 | reverse complement strand
TCTATGTCTTTTGGGTTTGGAGGTGTGGATAAGAGCCAGGTCCCGGGCGGCCCGGCCCGGCCAGCGCAGCCCGGGCAGATGCTCTCGGGCTGCGTGCGCCGCAGCGGACCTGGCCGCGGCGGTCAACGCGTGCGCCGACACCGACACGTCCAGCATCGCGGCGGTACTCGCCCCGGCCAGCTCGGCCACCAGATCGACGACATCCACCTCGGCCCCGTCGCCCAGCGGTACCAGCCGCCGCCGCAGCACGTCCAGCCAGACCGGGCGTAGCCGGACGACCCCGTCGGCGCCGTACACCGACGCGGCGGCCCGGCGGGTCCGCCGGTGCCCGGCGCCGTCCTGGTCGAACAGGAACCCATCGCCGCCGGTGGCCCGGCGTGCCGTCCCGGCGGTGGTCCGCTCGGCCGAGCGGTCCAACGGGACCCGACGCAGCGCTTGGGCGAACGGCGCGGCGTCGTGCACCAGAACGGTCCGGCCGATCCGGCGCACCGGCGCGCGTCGGGTCGCCGCCAACAGGGCGAACAGCACCGGATGGCTACCCAGGTAGACCAGCCGGTCCCGGCGGCGGCCCCGCCGGGTCGGTCGCTGTTCATCCATCGCCGGCCACCCGCGCCGCAGCTCGCGCCGTTACCTGCGCCGCCACCTGAGCCGCCGCCTGCCGGTCCGGCTTGCGGGACCGCCCGGCCAGCGGAACCCGGGCGAACACCACCCGGTCCGGCCGGGCCGATCCCATCCGGTCCAGCACCGGCCGCAACGCGACCCGCAGCCGGGCCCGGTCGGCGCCCGGCTCCGGCTGCACCACGGCCACCAGCCGTTCGTCCCCGTCGTCGGCCGGCACGCCGACCAGCACCGCCAACGCCACCCCCGGCACGTGCAACGCCGGCTCGTACAGGCCCGGGTAGATGTTCTCCGCCGCCCGCAGCACCATGTCCTTGCACCGGCCGGCGAGCACCAGCCGGTCGCCGTCGAGCCGGCCGACGTCGCCGGTGGCCACCTCGGCCATCGGCGGTTCGCCGAGGTACCGGTCGGCCTGCCCCGGACCGGACAGTCGCACCTGCCCGGTGTCGTCGACCCGGGCGGTCACCCCCGCCAGCGGCCGGCCCACCAGGTCCCCGTCGGCGGCGTACCCGCGCTTGTCGGCCTCCTCAACGGCTGCGGCCGGGAACAGTTCGGTCAGCGCGTACACCCCGTACGCCCGGTCCGCGCCGGCCCGCTTGACCCGGCCCAGCAGGGCGGCGCTGACCGGGGCCGAGCCGCTGAACACCCGCCCGGTCAGTCGGGGCGAGTGCTCCAGCACCGCGCGCAGTTGCGGTGGTGTCAGGTACGTCGCCTGCGGCCGCAGCCGGGTCAGCTGCCGGGCCAGCAGCGCCGGCGACCGGGCCGGCAACGCCACCGGCGCGCCGGCCGTCAACGCCGGCACCAGCACGAAGAACGTGCCGCCCAGCACCGGCACATCGGGCTGCGGGCCGACCAGCCCGGTCACCGCCCGCATCCCGGCGGACAACCCGGCCCGGGTGTGCACCACCGCCCGTGGCCGGCTGGTCGTCCCCGAGGTGAAGACGATCACCGCGTCACCGTCGCCGTCGAACGCCGCCGGTAGCGGGCCGGTGCCCGCCGGCAGCGCCGGCGCGCAGCCCGGCAACCGGCGCCCGACCGTACGGACCGGGGCGATCCGGGTCAGATCCGGCAGCGCCAGGTGCGCGCGGCGGGCCAGCGGACCGGCCCAGCCGGCCACCGCCTGCGCCACCGAGTCGGCCAGCACCAACGCTGGCTCGGCCACGGCGAGCCGGGCGGTCAGCACATCCGGACCGGCCGTCGGGTCCAGCACCGCCACCCGCACCCCCAGGTGGTACGCGGCCAGCAGTACCGCCAGCGAGCGGAGGCCCGGGCGTACCGCCAAGCCCAGGGTGTCCCCGGCGGCGAGCCCGTGCCGGGCCAGCGTGGCGGCGTACCGGTCGGTGAGACCGGTCAGGTCACCGGTGGTGGCCCGGACCCGGCAGCGGCCGGTCAGTGCCGTGGCGGTCAGCACCGCCGGCCGGTGCGGGTCGGCGCGCAACGTGGCCGCGAGTCGGTCCAGCATCAGCGGCCTCCGTCCCGGCGTGCGGTCACCGGGGATCCTCGGTCAACGGGCCGGCACCCCGGTCCAGGTACCAGGCGGCGGTGCGCCGCAGGCCGTACGCCCGCAGCCGCCGGGTCGAGTTCTCCACCACCATGTCCCGGCGGTGGATGATCGCCGACGTGTTGCTGCGTACCCGGTTGAGGAAGGTCCGGTCGGTCGGTGACGGCCGGCGCGGCATGCCGCCGCACGCCTGGTACAGCTCGGTGGTGACCGCCATGTTGTTGCCGGCGTGCATCCGGTACGGCGCCAGGTAGCCGTCGCCGCGTCGGTGTGCCGGCCGCAGCCGACCGAACGCCGCGGCGAGGAGCACCAGCAGCCGGAACCCGGCCCGACCCAGCGGGCCGTGCTCGTCGCGGCGGGCCCGGATCGCGCCGCAGACCAGCCCGGCACCGCCGGCCAGCCCGGCCCGGGCCGCCGCCACCCAACCGGGGTGCGGCAGACAGTCGGCGTCGGTGCGGGCCAGCCACCGGGCGCCGTGCGCGATGGCGTACCGGAAACCGGTGTCGACCGCGGCGCCGACGCCCTTCTGCGGTTCCTGCAGCAGCCGGACTGGAAACGGCGCGGCCGCGGCGAACCGTTCGACCACGGCGGCGGTGCCGTCCGTGGAGCCGTTGTCGACCACGACCAGGGTGAAGTCCCGGTCGGTCTGGTCGGCTAGCGCGGCCAGCGTGGCACCGATCCGGGCCTGCTCCTGGTACGCCGGCACCACCACCCACAGCGGCCCCGCACCGGCCGCCGCCGGTGCGGCGGGTGGCTGCTCGACCGCCCGGGTCACGGCTTCTCCCAGACCATCGTCATCACACTGACCCCGCCACCGAGGCCGACCGCCAGCACCCGGTCGCCGCTGCGCAGTCCGGCGTCGATCCGGGCCAGCTGCACGCCGAGGGTGGCGCTGGCCAGGTTGCCGAACTCGGTGACCGTCACCTCCAGCTTCTCCTTCGGCACCCCGGTGACCTCGATGAAGCGTTCCAGGTACGGCACGCTGACCTGGTGCACCAGGACGCGTTCGTAGTCGACCCAGTCCCAGCCGGTGCGCCGCCGAACCCGGTCCAGGATGTCGGTGCCGATCCGCTCGAAGACCGACCGCAGGGCGTGCCCGTCGCCGTGGAAGTAGGTGTGCTCGTCACCGCGCGGATGCCGGGAGCCACCGCCGAAGATGCCACCGACCGCCCAGTGCCCGGACCGGGTCTCGGTGTCGACGTCGACGATCCCGCCGTTTGACACCGGCTCGACCAGCACCGCCGCCCCGCCGTCGCCGAACGTGTAGCCGGCGAACGACGACCGGGCCTGCGCCATGCTGTCCAGCCGGGGACGCATGACCCGGGTCGGGGTCTCACCGGTGACGACCAGCGCCCGCCGCGCCCGTCCGGCCACGATCATCGACCGGGCCAGGTCGATGCCGTTGATGAAGCTGTTGCAGGCGTTGCTGACGTCGACCGCGTGCGCCGATCCACCCAGCTCGGCCTGGACGATGTGCGCGGTCGCCGGCTCGACCATGTCCCGGCTGGCCGAGGCGAACAGCAGCAGGTCGACGTCGTCGGCGGTGCGTCCGGCGGTGTCGAGCGCCCGCCGGGCGGCCCGCACCGCGAACGTCGAGGCGTACTCGTCGTCGGCGGCGACCCGGCGCTGTCCGATGCCGGTCATCGTGGCGAACAGGCCGGGTGGCAGTGCGACGTCACTGGCGGCGGTGATCCGGTCCTGCAGGTCGGCGGTGGTGAGGGTACGGTCGGGGAGGCTGACGCCGACCCCGGTGATGCCGACCCGGGGGACGGGCCACTCCGGTCGCGACGAAACGTTCATCGGCTCAGCTTCCTGCCGGACCGGCCGGTCCGGATGAGTAGGGGTGCTCAGCCCGACCTGGTGGTGCGGGCCGACGTCGGTAGCTCGTCGTCGAGCCTCAACGGGCGCGTTCGCGAGGTTACGGCCCGGTGTCTGCCGGGTACAGCCCGGGGATGGCCACGAAGTCGCAGCCCAACAGGGCCCGGGGTACCGTCGGTCACGCCTACAGCGCGTTGAATCTGCGGCTGGCGATGGCCGGTTTCGGGCTGGTCTTCTGCACCGTGCTCGGGGCGCTCGCCTGGCGGGCCGACCTCACCGCCGGCGCGGTCGTGCTGTGGGTGCTGGCCGTGATCGCCGTGGTCGACCTGGTCGTCGTGCAGCGTCGCCGCCGGGCCCGCCGGCGGGAGCAACCGGGCGTACGGCATTCGCTGTTCGAGTGATGCGGGGTTCGCGCCGTCCGCGCGACCCGGGGTCTCGCCGTTCGGGTGAGCCGGAATTCGATGGCCCGGCCCGGCGTTACTGGCTAGCGTGACCGCCATGTTCGGCACCGTCGGCGCTGTGCGGCCCGCAGGTCTTCACCTGCCGGGCGCCGCCGTCGTGTGCGCGTGGCTGGCTGATACCCGAGGCTGACCCTCCTCCCGCTGCGGCAGAACCACGGAGGAGGGTGGCCCGGTCCCTCCGGCGCCGCCCGTTGACGGGTGCGCCGGGCGGCGTGGTTCTGACGCGGTCGGGCGGTCTGGCACCCGCCCGCGTTCGTCGTCCGCCAGCTCGTTACCAACCTGGAAGATCATCATGGCCAAGAGTCAGTTCGTGCGGGCGAAGCCGCACCTCAACATCGGCACCATGGGTCACGTCGACCACGGCAAGACCACCCTGACCGCCGCGATCACCAAGGTCCTCGCCGACCGGGACCCGGCGGCCAACCGGTTCGTGTCCTTCGACGGCATCGACCGGGCGCCGGAGGAGGTCTCGCGGGGCATCACCATCAACATCTCGCACGTCGAGTACGAGACCGCGACCCGGCACTACGCCCACGTGGACATGCCGGGCCACGCCGACTTCGTGAAGAACATGATCACGGGTGCGGCACAGGTGGACGGGGCCATCCTGGTCGTCTCCGCGCTCGACGGGGCGATGCCGCAGACCCGCGAGCACGTGCTGCTGGCCCGTCGGGTCGGGGTGCCGTACCTGGTGGTGGCGATGAACAAGGCCGACGCGGTCGACGACCCGGAGCTGCTCGACCTGGTCGAGCTCGAGGTCCGCGACCTCGTCGCCGAGTACGGGTTCCCCGGTGAGCAGGTGCCGGTGGTACGGGTGTCGGCGCTGCGGGCGCTGGAGGGCGACCCGCGCTGGGTTGACTCCATCGTGGAGCTGCTCGACGCGGTCGACCGGTACGTCCCGGTGCCGCCCCGCGAGCTGGGCGAGCCGTTCCTGATGCCGATCGAGAACGTGCTGACCATCTCCGGTCGGGGCACCGTGGTGACCGGCGCGGTCGAGCGGGGCGCCCTGCGGATCGGCGACCCGGTGGAGGTGGTCGGGCTCGGTCCGACGCTGTCGACCGTGGCGACCGGGCTGGAGACGTTCGGCAAGTCGCTGGACACCGCCGAGGCCGGCGACAACGCCGCCGTACTGCTGCGCGGGGTCAAGCGGGACCAGGTGCAGCGGGGCCAGGTGGTGGCGGTGCCCGGCACCGTCACGCCGCACCAACGGTTCCGGGCCCGGCTGTACGTGCTGACCACCGCTGAGGGCGGCCGGCACACGCCGTTTTTCGCGAACTACCGGCCGCAGTTCTATTTCCGTACTACGGACGTGGTCGGGTCGGTGCGGCTCGCCGACGGCGCGATGGCCATGCCGGGCGACACCGTCGGAGTGACGGTGGAGCTGGGTAGGCCGGTCGCGATGGACGTCGGGCTCGGCTTCGCGGTCCGTGAGGGCGGCCGTACGGTGGCTGCCGGCACGGTGGCCGAGCTGCTCGACTGAGCCACGGGGTACGGGCCCCCCGCCCCGCCCGAGGGACCGTCCCCCTGTAAAGGGTTCTTATTTTCCTCTTTTCCCCCCAAACTCCCTTTCCGCAAAAAAAGCAGAAG
>NZ_JBSWXD010000253.1:0-6029 GCF_056160425.1 Micromonospora sp. ABR4_055 | reverse complement strand
GGGGGGGGGGGGGGGGGGGGGGGGGGGGAGGGGGGGGGGGGGGGGGGGGGGGGGGGGGGGGGGGGTGGGCGGGGGGGGGGGGGGGGGGGGGGGGGGGGGGGGGGGAGAAACAACCCCCCCCCCACGACCGTCACGAACACCGCCGGACGCAACGCCCGACGGACCTGCCGGATTCCCGACCGCGCGGGGCGGCCGGCGCCGGGGTCACTCCCCCGGCGTCGACTTCGCGATCTGCATCAGGAACTCGATGTTGGTCCGGCTCTGCTTGAGCCGGTCCAGCAGCAGGTCCAGCGCCGCCTGGGAGTCCAGCGAGTGGAGCACCTTGCGCAGCTTGTGGGTGATCGCCAGCTCCTCCGGCGCGAGCAGGATCTCCTCCTTGCGGGTGCCGGACGGGTGGATGTCGATCGACGGGAACACCCGCTTGTCGGCGATCTTGCGGTCCAGCTTGAGCTCGGCGTTGCCGGTCCCCTTGAACTCCTCGAAGATCACCGTGTCCATCATGGATCCGGTCTCCACCAGTGCGGTGGCGAGGATGGTCAACGAACCGCCGTTCTCGATGTTTCGGGCCGCGCCGAGGAACCGCTTCGGCGGGTACAGCGCCGTCGAGTCGATACCACCGGACATGATCCGCCCGCTGGCCGGCGCGGCCAGGTTGTACGAGCGCCCCAGCCGGGTCACCGAGTCGAGCAGCACGACGACGTCGTGGCCCAGCTCGACCAGCCGCTTGGCCCGTTCGATGGCCAGCTCGGCGACCGTGGTGTGGTCCTGCGGCGGCCGGTCGAACGTGGCCGCGACGACCTCACCCTTCACCGACCGTTGCATGTCGGTGACCTCTTCCGGGCGTTCGTCGACCAGCACCACCATCAGGTGGCACTCGGGGTTGTTGTGCGTGATGGCGTTGGCGATCGCCTGCAGCACCATCGTCTTGCCCGCCTTGGGCGGGGAGACGATCAGCGCCCGCTGGCCCTTACCGATCGGCATCACCAGGTCGATGACCCGGGTGGTGAGGATGTGCGGCTCGGTCTCCAACCGCAGCCGATCCTGCGGGTACAGCGGGGTGAGTTTGTAGAACTCGGGACGCCGCCGGGCCTCCTCCGGCTCCATGCCGTTGATGGTGTCCAGCCGGACCAGCGGGTTGTACTTGTCACGACGCTGCTCACCCTCGCGGGTGGCGCGCACCGCGCCGGTGACCGCGTCACCGCGCCGCAGACCGTGCTTCTTGACCTGCGACATGGAGACGTAGACGTCGTTGGGCCCGGAGAGGTAGCCGGTGGTACGCACGAACGCGTAGTTGTCCAGCACGTCGAGGATGCCGGCGACCGGGACGAGAACGTCGTCCTCGGTCACCTGCGGCTCCCGGCCGCCGCCACCGTCGCCGTCACTGCGGTCCCCCCGCCGCCGACGGTCGCGGAACCGGCTGCGTCGGCTGCGCCGACCGCCGCCTTCGTTGTCGTCGTCGTCGTTGTTGTCCCGCTGGTTCCGCTCGCTGCGGTCACCCCGGTCGTTACGGTCACCCCGGTCGTTACGGTCACCCCGGTCGTTACGGTCGCGACCACCACGGCCGTCACCGCCCCGCTCGGCCCGCTCGCCACGGTCACGGTTGTCCCGCTCGCCGCGGTCACGGTTGTCCCGGCCGTCACGGCTATCCCGGCCGTCACGGTTGTCCCGGCCGTCACCGCCCCGGTCGGCCCGCTCGCCAGACTCGGTCGGCGCGGTCGCGGTCTCGTCGGTACGCGACTCGGTTGCCGACCGACGGCCCCGGCGGGTGCTGCGCTCGCGGGCCGGCTCGTCGACGATGGCGAGCTGCTCGCCGTCACCGCCGTCGCGCCGCTCGGACCCGCCGTCGCGCCGTTCAGACCCGCCGTCGTGCCGTTCAGACCCGCTGTCGCGCCGCTCGGCCTCAGGACGAACCTCGGCGCGGACCTCCTCCCGAGGGGGTGCGGTCGCCGCCGCGACCTCGGCGCGCGGCCGTGGGGCACCCCCGCCGGCCTGGCGCTCGGTGATCGCGGTGATCAGCTCACTCTTGCGCATCCGGGCGGTGCCGGAGATGCCGAGCGACGCGGCGAGGCTCTGCAACTCCGGCAGCAGCATCGCGGACAGCCCGGTGCCGGACCGCCGACGGCGGGCAGGAGCAGCGGTGGTGTCGTCAGCGACGTTGGAGACATCCGACGTCACGTCGGTGGTGTCGCTCAATGGATTCCTTCCCTCGATAGGCCGGGCAACCCGGGTCAAGACGCTAGGTGGCCGGGTGGCCTCGGTGCACCCGCCTCGCATGACACGTCGCGGGAGTCTTGGCGCAGCTTTGCCGGACCCGCTTCACCAGCCTCGGTGGGCAGCTCTCGACATCTGCAGCGATCCGTGGAGACTGCGGTTTGGCGGTGGCCTAGGCAGGGGTGAGACGGGCTTACCGCCGATAGCTTCGGGGGTGCGCCGCCCCGCAGGAGATCGCGTGCTTCGCGGCTGTGCTTGGCCTAGAGCGTAGTCAACTCTTCCGACCTGCGGCAACAGGGTCCCGCTCGGCGTGTCCTACTATAGCGCCTTCGATCCGCGCTCCGGCAACGTCTACCGGAAACAAGTGTGTCTGCCAGTCCATTCCCGGACAGAAGTCCGCCGGGACTTCGGTCAACGCCAGGACGCTCGGACCCGCCCCACTGATCACCGCAGCCACACCGGTCGCCCGCAGTCGGCAGACCAGTTCCGCACTGGCCGGCATCGATGGACCCCGGTAGTCCTGGTGCAACCGGTCCTCGGTCGCGGCCAGCAACAGCGTCGGGTCAGCGGTGATCGCGTGGCTCAGCAGGGCGGCCCGGCCGGCGGTGAACGCGGCGTCCGCGTGCGGCACCTGGGCGGGCAGCGCCGCCCGCGCCGCCTCGGTCAGACCCCGGTTACCGGGTACGTAGACGGTCAGCGACACCGCCGGATGCGCCGGCACCGACACCGCGCGCGCCCCGGAGGCCTCGGTCCAGGCAATGGTGAAACCGCCGAGCAGGCAGGGCGCCACGTTGTCCGGGTGACCCTCCAGCCGGGCGGCGATCCGTAGCGCGGCGGCGGTGTCCAGCAGCTGCGTCCCGCCGACGGCGAGCCCTCGGGCCAGTTGCACGCCGGCCACGATCGCCGCCGACGACGAACCCAGGCCGCGTGCCTGGGGGATGCGGTTCACGCAGCTCAACGCCAGTCCGGCCGGCCGGCCGCCGAGCTCGTCGAAGGTGGCGTGCATGGCGCGCACGACAAGATGGCCGTCGTCGACCGGCAGCTCCCCGGTGCCTTCACCGGAGATCTCGACCCGGCAGCCGGCGGGCACCACCCGGGCGGTCACCTCGTCGTGGTGACCGAGCGCCAACCCGAGCGCGTCGAACCCGGGGCCGAGGTTGGCGCTGGTGGCCGGGACCCGCACGGTCACCGGCCCGGGAACGAAGCTGATACCCATCGCCCCATGCTAGGTCCTGGCCGGTCGCCCGGTGTCAGGGCGCCGGTGGCCGGTCCGGGCCGTCGACCGACGCACCCGATCCAGGTGCCCGATCGGATTCAGGTGCCCGATCCGGTCCGGGTGTCCGGCCGGCGGCGCGCAGCGCGAACCGCAGCGCGTACTCGATCTGGGCGTTGACGCTGCGCAGGTCGTCGGCGGCCCACTTGGCAATCGCCTCGTGCACCGCCGGATCGAGCCGCAACAGCAGCTTCTTGCGTTCGGCCATCAGCCGTGGACCGCCTCAGCCGTAGAGAGACCCGGTGTTCACCACCGGCTGCACCGCCCGGTCACCGCAGAGCACCACCAGCAGGTTGGCGACCATCTGGGCCTTGCGTTCCTCGTCGAGGTCGACCACGTGCTCGTCGGCCAACCGCTCCAACGCGTTGGAGACCATGCCGACGGCGCCCTCGACGATCCGGAACCGGGCCGCGACGACGGCGGCGGCCTGCTGCCGGGCGAGCATCGCGTGGGCGATCTCAGGGGCGTACGCAAGGTGAGTGACCCGGGACTCCAGCACCTCCACGCCGGCCAGTTCGACCCGCTCCCGCAACTCGGCGGTCAGCTCGTCGGCGACCACCGTACTGTCCCGCAGGCTGGCCCGCTCACCGTCGTGTGCCTCGTACGGGTAGCTGGTGGCCAGGTGCCGGACGGCGGCCTCGGCCTGGACGGCCACGTACTCGACGTGGTCGTCGACGGCGAAGACGGCGCTGGCCGAGTCGACCACCCGCCACACCACGACGGCGGCGATCTCGACGGGGTTGCCGTCGGCGTCGGCGACCTTGAGCCGGTCGGTCTCGAAGTTGCGCACCCGCAGGGTGACCTTGCGCCGGACGGTGAACGGCCAGGTCCAGTGCAGGCCGGCGACGCGGATCGAGCCGAGGTAGCGACCGAAGAACTGCACGACCTGCGCCTCGTTGGGGTTGACCACGGTGAACCCGGTGGCGGCCAGCGCGACGACCCCGGCGTAGACCGCGACAGCGACGGCCATCCAGACGTCCACGTCGGCCACCGAGTTGATGCCGGGCGCCACCACCGCCAGGCCGATCAGGCCAGACACCGCCAAGCCACTGATCGCCACGAATCCGGACATCCGGAACACGGCTCGTTCCATGCTCTGCTCCCTTGCCAACCAGATCGCTATCAAAGTGATATCACGATGCTAGCGGCTGGCCGCAACGACCGAGCCCAGCCGCCGGGTCGCCAGCCGCCAGCCGACCGCATAGGTGACGGTCACCAGACCGCACGTCGCCAGGATGACCCGGGTGTCCAGGGTGTCGATCACACTGGCCACGATCAACTGACTCACCGAGATCGACAGGGTGGCGAGCATCAGATCGGTGGCGAAGACCCGGCCACGCAGCCGGTCCGGCACCACCGCCTGCAGGGCGTAGTTCGACAGCACCCAGTTGCTGCCGCCGCCCAGGTGCGCCAGGAAGACCAGGGCGAGCACCAGCGGGAACCAGGTGACCAGCGAGATGCTGGCGTAGGACAGCCCGTACACCGACATCGACGCGGCCAACCCGGTGAGCAGCCAGGACCGCCGGTTCAGCACCGGGCGGGTCAGCAACGGCCCGATGACCGCGCCGGCACCCCGCACGGCGAACAGCAGGCCGGTGCCGATCGCGCCGACCCCGTACACCCCGGCCAACAGCGGAAACAACGTGAGTACGCCGTTGCCGAGGCCGACCGCGCTCTTCGCGGTCACCAGGGCGAGCACCTGCGGCCGGCCACCGATGTAGGCCAGCGCCTCCCGGATCGCGGTCAGTGTCCGGGGCGCCGGCAGCGTGGCATCGCGTGGGGTCTGCATCGGTCGGCGGATCGACATGGTGACCACCGCCGCGAGCAGCAGCGCCGCGGCGGCGATCCAGAAGCACGCGTACGGGCCGAGGGCCGCGCTGAGCAGCCCGCCGAGCGACGCGCCCACTATCGCCATCGTGCCCCACGCGGATCCGGCGAACACGTTGGCGGCGGGCAGCTCCGCCGCCGAGACCACGTTCGGCAGCGCGGCCTGCGCGGCCGGCGAGTAGCAGGACTTGGCCACCGCGAGCGACGCGATGGCGAACAACGCCAGCCAGGCGGTACCCGAAGTGCGGACGGCCAGCAGCAACAGCACCGCGACGACGGCGGCCAGGTTCGCGGCGATCAGGATCCGACGGCGGTCGAAGCGGTCTGCGAGCGTACCGGTGAACGGCAACATCAGGGCGTGGATGCCGGTGTCCACGGCGAGCACCAGAGCGCCCCAGACGCCGCTGCCGGTGAGCTCCGGCAGCAGCACCACCAGCGGCACCATGACGAACCAGTCCGCCCCGAAGACGACCAGCTCGGCGAGGAGCAGCCGGCGGAAATCCCGGTTCCCGGTAAGGACCGCTAACGGTGAGGCCACGTACCGACACCTTACCGACCGGATACCGGACAGTGGACGAAGTGTGATCTGTGCGACGGGTCGTCGCGGGGGTCCCCGAGGACAATGCCCCCTGGGAACCCCCCCCCCCCCCCCCCCCCCCCCACCACCCCCCCCAGCAAAAAAGAAACGCAACTCTCCCCCACCCTCCCCACCCCCCAC
>NZ_JBSWXD010000252.1:0-6035 GCF_056160425.1 Micromonospora sp. ABR4_055 | reverse complement strand
ATGAAGAAAAAAAAAAAGCCGTCGTGCGCTATCCACCACCCGCCCCACATGAGAGGGAATGGGGTCTCCCCCCCCCTCTTTTTGTGTCCCCCCCCCCCCAGCTTTCGTCTGTCGGCCGCAGCGTCACTTCCTCGGCTCAGGTGCCGCAAGGTGCCAGTGCGGCATCATGGTGATGTCACGATGGCTTGTCGGTGGTGCCATCTTGTGCCATGATGGCACCATGGACCTGACGTCGTACGTGAGCAACCTCGGGCGGGAGTTCGCCACCCTCGCCGAAACCGGCGGAGACGAGGCGCGGGCGCTGGTCGAGCGCCTGACCGGGTCGCTCGAGTCGGCGATCCGGATGACCCTGCTGGACGCGCTGTCGGCCGCCGCCGACGAGATCACCCGCGACCTGGCACCCGGCTCGGTGGAGCTGCGGCTACGCGGCCGCGACCCGCACTTCGTCGTCACCACGCCACCCGCCGAACCGACCGGGACCACCGCCGGGGACGGCGCGGCGACGGCCGACGGCCCACCCGACAACGACCTGCTGATCACCGAGGACGGCCCGGTGACGCGGATCAACGTACGCCTACCCGAGCAGCTCAAGGCCGCGGTCGAGGAGGCCGCCGCCAAGGAGGGGCGCTCGGTCAACGCCTGGCTGGTCCGGGCGGCAGCCGCCGGTCTGCAGCGGCCCGACCGGGACCGGCGCCGCGACGAACGCGGCACCGGGAAACGCAGCACGCAGACCTTCACCGGCTGGGTGCGCTAGCCGCACCGCCCCCTTCCACTCACCGTCTGCTCTCCACACCTCACGTCCCCGACCTGCGGGGACGACCCACCAACCCATGATGCGGGGACAACCATGCCTACTTTCGACACGCCCGAACCGATCTCCGTCGCCGTCGAACTCGTCAGCGGCAACGTACAGATCGCCGCGACCCAGCGCACCGACACCGTCGTCGAGGTCCGCCCGAGCGACGACGCCGACGACTCCGACGTGGCCGCCGCCGCCCGGGTACGCGTCGACTACGCCAACGGCACACTGCGGATCACCGCCCCGAAATCACCCGCCTTCGACTTCTCCCGCCGGACCCGGTCCGTCGAGGTGTCCATCCAACTGCCCAGCGGTTCCCAGGTCTCCGCCGAGACGCAACTGGGCGACGTCCGCTGCACCGGACGACTCGGGCAGTGCCGGGTCAGGACCGCCGCCGGAAACGCCTGGCTGGAACTGACCGGCCCGCTGCGGGTGGACACCTCGGCCGGCCATGTCACCGTCGACGGCGTCACCGGCGACGCCCGGATCACCACCGGCTCCGGAAAGATCCAGCTCGGCGAGATCGACGGCACCGCCGTGGTCAAGAACTCCAACGGCGAGACCACGATCGACGCGGTCACCGGCGACGTACGGGTGCGGGCGGCCAACGGCGACATCCGCGTCGAACGCGCCGGCGCCGGCGTCGACGCGAAGACGTCCAACGGCAGCATCCGCCTCGGCGAGGTGGTGCGCGGCTCGGTCGTGCTCGGCACCGCCATGGGCAACCTGGACGTCGGCATCGCCGAGGGCACCGCCGCCTGGCTGGAAGTGAAGACCGACTTCGGGCAGGTCCACAACCTGCTGGAGACCGCCACCCGGCCCGACGACGCCGACGAGACCGTCGAGGTACGCGGCCGCGTCTCCTACGGCGACATCACCATCCGCCGATCCTGACCCACTCCTTGCTCGAAGAGAGGGCGACTATGCACTCCACGCAGCCCCGGCCGGCGATCGCTGCCACCGGGCTCCGCAAGGCGTACGGCGATCACGTCGTGCTCGACGGCATCGACCTGCACGTACCGGCGGGAACGGTCTTCTCGCTGCTCGGCGCGAACGGCGCCGGGAAGACCACCACGGTCAAAATCCTGTCCACGCTGATCCGACCGGACGCCGGGGACGCCCGGGTCGCCGGGCACGACCTCACCCGCGACCCCGACGCGGTACGCGCCGCGATCGGCGTCACCGGCCAGTTCTCGGCGGTGGACAACCTGCTCACCGGCGCGGAGAACCTGCGGCTGATGGCCGACCTGCACCACCTCGGCCGGGCCGACCGCCGCCGGCGCGTCGCCGGACTGCTCGACCAGTTCGACCTGACCGAGGCGGCCGGCAAACCGGCGTCGACCTACTCCGGCGGCATGCGGCGGCGGCTCGACCTGGCGATGACCCTGGTCGGCGACCCCCGGGTGATCTTCCTCGACGAGCCGACCACCGGGCTCGACCCGCGCAGCCGGCGCACCATGTGGCAGATCGTCCGGGACCTGGTCGCCGACGGCGTCACCATCTTCCTGACCACCCAGTACCTCGCCGAAGCCGACGAACTCGCCGACCGGATCGCGCTGCTCGACCACGGGCGGGTGGTCGCCGAGGGCACCGCCGAGGACCTCAAACGCCGCATCCCCGGCGGGCACATCCGGCTGCGCTTCGCCGACCAGCGACGCCTCGACACGGCCACCCGCGTACTCGGCCAGACACCCGGTGCGCTCGGCCAGGCATCCCACTCACTCGGTCAGGTCACCCGTGACCACGACCCGCTCGCTCTGCGGGTGCCCAGCGACGGCAGCCTGCAGGCGCTGAAGACCCTGATCGGCCGGCTCGACGACCACGCCGTCGAGGTCGACGAACTGTCCGTACACACCCCCGACCTCGACGACGTCTTCCTCGCCCTGACCGGCGGCCCAACCGACAACGACAAGGTGACCACCCGATGAGCGCCCACGCCCTGACCGGCCCGGCCACCGCCGCCGCCGCTGGCCTGCGTACCCACCCGCTGCGCGACTCGGCGACGATGCTGCGCCGCAATCTCAGACGCATGCTGCGATACCCGTCGATGACGGTGACCCTCGTCGGGATGCCCGTCGTCTTCCTGCTGCTGTTCGTCTACGTGTTCGGCGGCACCCTCGGCGCCGGGCTCGGCCAGCTCGGCGCCATGATGCCCGGCGGGGCGCTCCCCGGCGGCGGGGCCGGCGGGCGCGCCGCGTACGTCAACTACGTGGCACCGGCGATCATCCTGATGACCGTGACGACCACCGTCCAGGGGACGGCGATCTCGATCGCGATGGACATGACCGAAGGCATCATCGGCCGATTCCGTACGATGCACATCGCCCGCGTCTCGGTGCTGACCGGACACGTCCTGGGCAGCATGATCCAGGCGGTGGTCAGCGTGGCGGTCGTCATCGGCGTCGCGCTGCTGGTCGGCTTCCGGCCCACCGCCGGGCCGGCCGGGTGGCTGGGTGCCGCCGGTTTCCTGCTGGTGGTGACCTTCGCGCTCGTCTGGCTGTCCGTCGCGCTCGGCCAGGTGAGCCGCAGCGTCGAGACCGCCAGCAACCTGCCGATGCCGCTGATCCTGCTGCCGTTGCTCGGCAGCGGGCTCGTCCCCACCGACTCGATGCCCGCCGGGCTGCGCTGGTTCGCCGAGTACCAGCCGTTCACCCCGATCATCGAAACCCTGCGCGGCCTGCTGATGGCCGAACCGGTCGGCAGCAACGGGTGGATCGCGCTCGCCTGGTGCGCGGTCATCGCGCTCGGCGGATACCTCTGGTCGAAACGGCTGTTCAACCGCGAGCCCTGAACCCTGACTGTGGCTGATGCCTGCTGCGGCACAACTATGCCGCAGCAGGATCAGACCCTTCTGCGGTACGGCGTCCTCGGCCCGGCGTCCGGGCGGCCGCTGGCGTTCGCGTCGGTGACGCAGCGGCGACGAGGACCGCGGTGACGGTGAGCAGCCCGGCCAGCCAGGCCATCGGGCGCAGGCCGACCATCGTGAAGCCGAGCCACGGCGGCGCCCACGGGTCGCCGCCGGTGATCGCTGCATGGCTGGTGGCCAGCCCACCCACCGCCAGAGCGGGCAGGATCAAGACGGCGGCAGCTCCGAGCAAGGAGACGGCGACGACCCGGACCCAGGCGCGTCCGCTGGTGTGCGCATCGAGCTGCCGAAGGGCAAGCAACGTGATGATCAGGGCGACGAGGAATCCGGTGACCGCCAGCGGCCAGACCCACCACGGCCGCGCGCAGCCAACGTCGATCACGAAGCTCGTGGCGTCCCGCGCAGACAGACGCACGGCGACACCGTCCCGGGTCGCCGTGAAAGCGTCGTAGTCGCCGTTGGCGCGGAATCGTTCGGCATCCCAACCGGCAGCCGTGAGCCGGTCGACCGCCTCGCCGACCAGACGGCCGTCGGAGGTCGACGCCGGACCGAACGGCAACGGCAGGGTGACGGTTCCGGCGACGTAGCCGTCACCTCCGACGAGCAGGGTCCAGGCACTGTCGACAGCCGGCGGAAATCCGTGCCGGTCACCGTTTCGGGTCGGCTCACCCGCCCCGACGCCGGGAAACGCGACAGCGACCACCTGCCGGGCTGCCGCCGTGTCGGTGGTCGGCCCTGCCGTCTGCCAGCCCAGCCACGAACCGAATACGGCGCCGACAAGACCGGCCAGCGTCGCAAGAATCAGATAAGCGATCTTCACCTTGTGTCCAGCGAGTAGAGCTGCAGGTCAACTGAATCTGGTGATCAGGTTTCAGTCCGGCGCGGTTTTCGTGTGCTCGGGGACTGTTCCGATGGGAATTGGTACCCACCGGGCGCTAGTTTCAGTCCGGCGCGGTTTTCGTGTGCTCGGGGACCGGAGCCTGGAAAGGGGAATCACCGTCAATGGACGGGTTTCAATCCGGCGCGGTTTTCGTGTGCTCGGGGACCAGGGTTCTGTGTTTTTTTACACACCCCACCATGGTTTCAATCCGGCGCGGTTTTCGTGTGCTCGGGGACTAGGGTCACGTCAACGGCGAACTGCTGGAGGCTGCGGGTTTCAATCCGGCGCGGTTTTCGTGTGCTCGGGGACTTCAATTACCGGCTGCTCAACAAGGTGTAGGCAGGGTTTCAATCCGGCGCGGTTTTCGTGTGCTCGGGGACGGCCATTGCCGCAAGTGGCCTCCCGGCGGCGAAAGTAAGTTTCAATCCGGCGCGGTTTTCGTGTGCTCGGGGACTGCGGCCTTCTGGCCGGCCCACGAGGCGCTCAAGGCGGTTTCAATCCGGCGCGGTTTTCGTGTGCTCGGGGACAGTCATGGGCTATGTGCTGCCAGTCGGCATGGTTTCAATCCGGCGCGGTTTTCGTGTGCTCGGGGACGCGTTGCCTACTTCCCCGTGCAACTGTCGCAGGTTTCAATCCGGCGCGGTTTTCGTGTGCTCGGGGACCCGACGTATGGCCGTTGGGACAGGTTCGCCTCCGAGTTTCAATCCGGCGCGGTTTTCGTGTGCTCGGGGACTAGCAATGTCTGCGGCAGTTTTGCACGTTTGAGGGCAAGTTTCAATCCGGCGCGGTTTTCGTGTGCTCGGGGACCCTCTCTATGCTCTTGAACACCGACACAATCCGAAAGGTTTCAATCCGGCGCGGTTTTCGTGTGCTCGGGGACCCTGTGTCTGTTGTTCCTAACCGCCGCCACAATGCAGTTTCAATCCGGCGCGGTTTTCGTGTGCTCGGGGACACTTGACGCCATCCGAGATGGCCGAGCGGGAGAAAGTTTCAATCCGGCGCGGTTTTCGTGTGCTCGGGGACAGGAGAAGTGCTGGCCCCTTGGGGCAGCCTTCGATCGTTTCAATCCGGCGCGGTTTTCGTGTGCTCGGGGACCGTGTCCGAAATGTCGGGCGGTCTGACCTGCGGAAACAGGGGCCCCTGAGGGCAACCTCGTGTTGATCATGATCTTGGGAAGTGGCTAGATGATCTCCGAAGACCATGTTTTCGCAGCTCAGGTTCACTTTGGGATCTTTCCGCCAACCTACCCCGGATCCCGGGCGTGTCGGGGGTTGTCGCAACGGGCATTCCGGACCAATCACCTCCCTGGGTGGCTCTGGTGGGCCTGCCGGGCTCCAGTCTATTCGCTCGTCCACAGTGACGGAATAGGGGAGTGGGGGGGGGGGGGGGGGGGGGGGGGGGGGGGGGGGGGGGGGGGGGGAGGAAGAGGGGGGGGGGGGGGGAGGGGAGGGGGGGGGGGGGGGAGGGGGGGGGGGGGGGGGGGGGGGGGG
>NZ_JBSWXD010000251.1:0-6086 GCF_056160425.1 Micromonospora sp. ABR4_055 | reverse complement strand
AAACACGATGGGGGGGGAGGGGGGTTGGGGGAGGGGGTGGGGGGGGGGAGGGGGGGGGGGGGGTTTGTTTGGGGGGGGGGGGGGGGGGGTTGGGGAGAGGAGGTGCCATGTTTTCTCCCCCCGGCCCGTTCCCTGGTGCGATCCTCAGATCGCGGTGAGGGTGAGGGTCGCGGTGTAGGTGCCGGGCACGGTCTCGGTCGGCAGGCGCAGCTGCAGGCCGGCCGACAGGGTCGCGGTACCCCGGCCCACGCCGGTCGGTGCCGAGCCGAGCACGGCACTGCTGCCGAGTCCACCGCCGACGCCGACGACGTACGGCTCGACGACCGGGCCCGCGACGACGCCCTGACCGGCGGACTGGTCGACCACCTGCGGGGTCCAGCCGAGGTAGCCGGAGCTGAAGGTGGCACCGTCGGGTCCGGTGAAGTTCTCCGGCAGCTGACCGGAGGCGCTCCAGCCGGGAGTGCCGGCCCGGGTGTCGGTGACGGTGACCGGGCGCAGGCTTCCGGTGCTCTCCCAACTGTCACCACCGCTGGTCAGCTGCGCCGGCGGCAGGACAACGCTGCGGTCGTCCGGGTCGACGCTGATCACCAGTGCGCCCTGGGTGGGATCGATCGACGCGGTGATGGTCTGCGAGGCCTCCGGGTCGGTCGGGGTGAAGGCCACCCAGAGCCAGACCTCCGCGCTGGTCGCGACGACGCTGTGGTTGTCGTCGTAGAGCTTCACCTGGTATTCGCAGGCGTTGAGCTCACGGGTGGCGGTGAAGCTGTAGGACGCGCCGGCCTCGCCGGCAATGATGGCGAAGTCGTCGCTGCCGGGGCAGCGGCTGAACCAGTGGTAGTGGTCCAGCTCGGTCTGCGGGGTCTGCACCGCCTGCAGTGTGACGGTGTCGCCGGGCTGGTACTCGTCGGCCATGCCGGCGATGCTCAGCACGGTCTCGGGACCGGTGCCGTCGAGCTCGCCGACCACGAACGCGTAGTCGACCGGGCCGGTGCTGACGGTCGTGCCGTCGGTCAGCGTCGCGTCGGCCTGGAAGGTCAGCGTGTAGGCGCCCAGCGCGCTGAACGCCCAGTTGGCGTGCGCGTGGGTGCGGATCGGTACGTCGATGGCGTCCGGCAGGCCGTCGTCGCTGCGGAACTTCATGATCGGGCCGCCGAAGCTGTCCTGGGTGAACACCCAGACGTTTCCTGGTCCGGTGACCTCGACGAGGCTCAACTGGACCTTGTCGCCGGCGAAGACGCCGGAGCCGAGGGTGGTGGTGTTCCAACCGGGCCAGAGCAGCTCGGGGTCCTGGGTCAGCGGCAGCAGCCAGATCTGCGATCCGGCCGGCCCGAGGAAGGCGAACCGGGGGTCGTCCGGCACCGTCATGGCCGCTTCGGGCAGCACCTGGAAGGTCACGTCCGCCGGATCACGGTTGACCGACGGGCTGACCGTGTCGTCGTGGACCTCCAGGGACAGTTCGCCATCGTGGTAGTGGACGTCGACCGCGTCGGTGTGGCCCTTGGCGAGCACCACCTTCTCGGCTGCGGCCGCGGCGGTCGGCACCAGCAGTACGCCGCCGGCGATCACCGCCGCACCGGCCAGGGCCGCGAGCCTGCGGGCACCTGTCGTTCTCATCGTTGTTCCTCCCCTCGCCCGCACCGCGGACCGGTGCGGGACGTGGTCGTGACGGGGCGGAAGCCCCACCGCAACGTAACGACTATCATTTTCATTAACCTATCGGCCGTTCGGCCACCTCTGTCAGCACCGGTGTGACCTGCGCCTCGTCGGGCCCTGCCGGCTGCCGCCGCCAGCGGGCGACCAGACCGTGCCGCGGGGCCAGGAACCAGGCCAGCAGGAACACCGCCGTCGCGACCAGCACGATGGTGCCGCCCACCGGCAGGTCGTAGCTCCAGGACAGGTACAACCCCACCAGCGCCGAGCCGCCACCGATCAGCGGGGCGAGCAGCATCATCACCGCGAGCCGGTCGGTCAGCAGCCGCGCCGCCGCCGCCGGCGTGATCAGCAACGCCAGTACCAGAATGTTGCCGATCGTCTGCAGCGAGATCACCACGGCGAGGGTGACCAGCACGTACAACACGATGTCCAGCCAGAACACCGGCAACCCGACCGACCGGGCCGACTCCCGGTCGAGACTGACCGCGACCAGCTCCTTGTGCAGCAGGAACAACGCGGTCAGGATGGCCAGCCCAGTGAAGCCGACCGTGTAGAGATCCCGGTCCGGAATGCCGGTGATCGAACCGAACAGGAACTGCTGCAGCGAACCGGCGTACCCTGGTGCCTGCGAGATGATCACGATGCCGAGGGCGAAGGCGGCCACGAAGAACACTCCGATCAACGAGTCCTCCTTGACCCGCCGCCGCTGCGCGAACACCGCGATCAGCAGCGCGGTCACGATCCCGGCGACCGCACCGCCCAGCACCAGGCTGCCCTGCAGCACGAAGGCGACCGCCAGCCCCGGGAACACCGCGTGCGCCACGGCGTCACCGATGAACGCCATCCCCCGCAGCACCACGTGGCAACCGACCACCCCGCAGACCACACTGGACATGATGGCGATCAGCAGCGCCTTCGGCAGGAAGGCCAGATCCGGGTTGAACAGGTCGGCGACGAACTCGGTGACCGGCATCAGCCGCTCCCCTCGCCGACCCCGACGGGCATGGTGCCGGCGCCGACGATCCGCAGCAACGGCGACCGTTCAGTGATCCCGAACGTACGCATCCACAGCCGCGGATCCCGCAACTCGGTCGGCTTGCCCTCGGCGATCACCTGCCGGTTCAGCAGCACCAGCCGGGAACAGGCATCCATCGCCCCGATCAGGTCGTGCGTGGTCATCAACAGCGGCGTACCCTCGGCCGCCAGACCGGCGAACAGCTCACCGAGCAGCTCCTGGGTCGGCATGTCCAGCCCGGTGAACGGCTCGTCGAGCAGCAGCAACGCCGGCTGCAGCGCCAATGCCCGGGCCACCAGCACCCGCTGGCGCTGGCCGCCGGACAACTCGGCGACCGGCCGACGACGCAGGTCTCCCAGGCGTACCCGGTCGATCGCCTCGGCGGTGGCCCGCCAGTCGGCCCGCCCCGGCCGGCGCAGCAGCCCGATCCGACCGGTCCGGCCGCTGAGCACCGCCTGCTCCACCGAGATCGGGAACTCCCAGGCGAACTCGTGCCGCTGCGGCACGTACCCGATCGCGCACCGCCCCGGCCGGCTCGGCACCCCGTCGACCAGGATCCGCCCGGACCGGGTCCGGATCAGCCCGAGCACCGACCGCAGCAGCGTGGTCTTGCCGGCCCCGTTCGGCCCGATCAGCCCGACCAGCTCCCCCGGGTCGACGTGCAACCGCACACCGCGTAGCACCGGACGGCCGCCGAGGTCGACGTCGAGATCGTGTACGGCGAGCGCGGTCATGAGGCGACACGCTCCTGCTCGACCCGGCGGCGTACCGCCCGGCCGCGCAGCACCACGACGACCAGCGCAACCGCCAGCACGACCGCGGCCAGCACAAGGCCGCCGAGCAGCCAGGGGCCGGTGCCGTCGCCGGTGCCGTCGGCTGCGGCCCCCTGGCCGTCAGCACCGTCGGAGGCGACCGGCGCGGCCGCGACCTCGTCGGGTTGCGCGGCGAACGCGTCGTCGGTGCTGACGGCGTCGCCGACCGCGAACCGCAGGTGCCGTACCGCGCTCACCTGCTCGCCGCCGACCAGGTCGGCGCTGACCCGGACGGCGACCAGGTACACGCCGGGGACGGTGAACACCCAGTTGGCGTGGGTGTGGGTGTTGACCTCCACCCACATCGGCTGGCCGGGCGGCTCGGTGGAGCGCCACAGCACCTGCGGTTCGCTGAACGTGCCGGCCTGCAGATACATGGTGACCTCGCCAGGTCCTTCGACCCCGGCGAGCTCCAACGTCACGCCCCGGTCGATCGTCTGCATCACCCGTGGGTCCTGGGTGTTCCAGCCGACCCACACCACGTCGGGGTGCTGCACCTGCGGCACCACGTGCACCTCGGTGCCGGCCGGCACGTCGAGGAAGCCGTACACCGGATCATCCGGCACGGTCTGCAGCGCGGCGTCGGTGACCCTCAGCACGGTCCGGTCCGGATCCCGCCACACCGGCTGCGCCGCGTCGTCGTGCAGCAGCAGGGTCCACTCGTCGTCGACGTAGCGCGGTCCGATGTCGACATGACCGGCCGCCAGCACGGTCATGTCCGCGGCGACCGGCTGGTCCGGGGCGATCGACTGGTCCAGTGCCGGGTCGGGCGATGTCGGCTGGGCGGCCAGCGTCATCGCCAGCAGCGCGGAGACGGCCGTCGACAGGCCGATCGACTTCACTGATGCCTCCTCATGGTGCCAGACAATCGAGCAGCGACTCGGCGTTGAACCGCATCAGCTCGACGTAGCTGGTCACCCGGTCGTCAAAGGTGTCGCCGTAGATATCGCAGACCCGTACGTCGAGGTCGTCGGCGAGTTCGGTCAATGTCGAGGACCTCGACCGCAGGTTCGGCTCCAGGAACACCGCCGGTACCCGCAGGTTGCGGATCGTCTCGGTGAGCCGACGCCGGTCGGCCAGGCTCGGCTCGGCCGCCGGGTGCGGGCTGACGAAGCCGGAGATCTGCACGTCGTACGCGGCCCCGAGGTAGCCGAACGCGTCGTGAGTAGTGATCAGGTGCCGCCGGGCGGGCGGGATCCGCGCGATCGTGTCACGGACGTAGTCGTCCAGCGCGGTCAACTCGGCGATGTACGCCGCCGCGTGCCGCCGGTAGTCGGCGGCACCGGCTGGGTCGACGCCGATCAGGGTGTCGCGGATCAGTTCGGTGTACGCGATGACGTTGCGGACGTTCTGCCACAGGTGCGGGTCGATCTCCCCGTGCACGTGCTTGCCGAGCACCGCCTGCGGCAGTTGGAAGATCTCGGTGCCCGGTCGGCCGAGGAAGCGGAAGTCCCGACCGGCCGGCACCTGGGCGAGGGCCTTGTTCGGCACCTCGATGACGGTGTCGGCCGGATCGTGCACATGCTGATGGGCGTCACCGGCGCCGTGCGGGTCGGCGAACAGGTACAGCGACGGCTCGCCGCGCGCCGCCGCGTCGAGGTCGACGGTGATGTCGGCGTGCCCGCCGCGCAGTACGTCGGCCCCGGCCATCCCGGGCACGCTGTGCGGATCGACGCCGACGGCAAACGTGAAGGTCTGTTCCCCGAGGGCGACGGGGCGGCTGTCGGTGGTGACCGCCAACCGTGCCGACATGGTGAGCCGGTAGACGCCCGGCTCGGTGAAAGCCCAGCTCATGTGGGTGTGCGCGTCGGGCGGGAGGGTGGCGGTGTCGTCCCGGTAGCCGGTGGCGGCGTCGAAGCCGTCGGCCGAGTCGAGATAGACGGCCGGGTTGCCGAACGACTCGGTGAGGTAGGCCGCCATGGCGCCGGGGCCGGTCACGTTGGTGCTCTGCAGCAGGATGTCGGAGACCCGGTCTGCACCATAGGTCCCGCCGGTGCCGCGTACCCGCATGCCGAGCCAGATGGTGTCGAGCGAGAAGTCCTCGACCAGCGGGATGATCTCGGCGGCGTACTTGATCGCCCCCTCGGCGAGCGAGATGTTCGGTACGCTATCCGGCAGGTTGGCGTCGAGCGCCTTGATGATGGCGTGCTCCTCCAGCAGCAGGTAGTTGCTGAAGGCGACGTCGGCGTAGACGACGTTGCGCACGTCGCGCAGCGACGGCTCGTACGAGTGGGGGTCGGCACCGTCGGGGACGAGCGAGGCGACCGCGACGCGGTCCCCGCCGACGTTGTCGACCAGGTCCCGCAGAATGCCGGTGGTGGTGACGACCTGGAGACGGTCGTCAGCGGCGCTCAACGTCTCGGGGACGACACAGGCCGCCAGGTTACCAAGACTGACAGCGAGCAGCGCCGACCCGATGAGCCACCGTGCGCGCATGATCCACCCCACCTTCCGTACGCCCTGCGCCCGCGCACCGCACGCTAGCACGCAAACGATAACCGTTGTCATACTCGATCCGGCGTGGGGGGGGGGGGGGGGGGGGGGGGGGGGGGGGGGGGGGGGGGGGGGGGGGGGGGGGGGGGGGGGGGGGGGGGGGGGGGGGGGGG
>NZ_JBSWXD010000250.1:0-6188 GCF_056160425.1 Micromonospora sp. ABR4_055 | reverse complement strand
TAGTTTGGTTCCCTAACAGTGGGTCACGACCATGGATCGGGGTGGTACTTGTGTCGTTTTGGCTCTTGTTTTGCGGGTGGTGGGAGCCGGACCGTTCGTACCGAACAGCTCAGAGCGGGCGGATGTTGGCCGCCTGCGGGCCCTTCTGGCCCTGGGTGATCTCGAACTCGACCCGCTGGTTCTCGTCCAGGCTCCGGTAGCCGGAGGACTGGATGGCGGAGAAGTGGGCGAACACGTCGGCACCGCCCTCATCCGGGGTGATGAAACCAA
This sequence comes from Micromonospora sp. ABR4_055, assembly GCF_056160425.1. NCBI lineage: Bacteria > Bacillati > Actinomycetota > Actinomycetes > Micromonosporales > Micromonosporaceae > Micromonospora > Micromonospora sp. ABR4_055. The sequence continues at coordinate 5,918 of NZ_JBSWXD010000250.1, read as the reverse complement.
AACCCTTGTCCGCGTTGAACCACTTGACGGTGCCTACTGCCATGTAACTCTTCTCCTTGATGGAACGATCGGACCCGAGACTGCCTGCGGGCCGATGTGAGATCCGCGCTTACTACGCGGACCGGCGTCGCGGTGCTGATCGCCCCATCCGGAACAGAGTCCGGACACAACAAAGAGCGCCTGGGCCGAGACCCCACAGGCGCTCGCACTGTCACTGTGACCGGCCGGCCGGCGGGTAGCACCGGGGACGGCACGGGGAACCAATACTGCAACACCGCCAGGCTATCACGAATCCGACGTGCCACCCAGCAACGGCAGATCATTGATCAGCTTCGCCAGCCCGGCCCGGTCCAGCAGGTCAGCCGGCCGCACGGTGACACCGTCGCGCACGTAGTGGAACGCGGCCCGGACCTGCTCCACCGGCACCCCGGCCAGGTCCGCCCAGGCCAGCCGGTACGCGGCGAGCTGCACCGCCGCCGCGGCTTCGGCCACCCCGGTCGGCTGCCGCCCGGTCTTCCAGTCGACCACGTCGTACCGGCCGCCCGGACCGGCGAACACCGCGTCCATCCGGCCACGAACCACCACCCCGGAGATCACCGTGGCGAACGGCACCTCCACCTCGACCGGCACCCGGCCGGCCCACTCGCTGGCCAGGAACCGCTCCTGCAGCTCCAGCAGGGCGTCGTCGGGTGCCGCGTCGGCGTCGGCGGAACCGGGCAACTCGTCGACGTCCAACAGCCGGTCCGCGCCGAAGCGCTGCTCCAGCCAGGCGTGGAACGCCGTCCCCCGCCGGGCGTACGGATCCGGTCGACCGGGCAGCGGCCGGCGCAGCGTCCGGGCCAGCCCGAACCGGTCCCGACGCAAGGCCACCAACTGCGACACCGACAACTGGTCCGGCAGCGGCACGTCCACCGGCCCGACCCCGTGAGCCAGCTGGTCCCGCTCGGCGAGCAGGATCCGGGCCTCCGCCCACCACCCCGCCGACGGCTCATCGTCCGGCGGGTCGACCGGCCGGTCCATCGCCTGGCGGACCAGGTTCGCCGCCTCCGTCATCCGGGGCCGCTGCGCGCCCAGCGGATCGGCCGGCCACTCGGCCCGGACCGTCACCTCGTCGATCGGGTTCGCCGCGCCCGGCAGCGGCTCCGCCGCCCAGTGGTCCACCACCCCCGCGCCGGCCAGGCAGTCGTCGTGGATCTCCCTGAGGAACACCGACGGCCCACGGTGCCGTTTCACCCCGGCGCCCCACCAGTAGCCGGAACAGAGCAGCAGCCGGCGCGGCCGGGTGACGGCCACGTACGCCAGCCGCCGCTCCTCCCGCTCGTCGTGCTCGCGCCACCGCTTGCTGAACTCGGTCAGCTCCCGCTCCACCGCCTTCTGGTCCTCGGCGTCGTCGAGGACCAGCGCCGGCAGGCCATCCGCGTCGCCGCGCAACGGGAACGGCAGCACCCCGAGGCCGTACAGGTAGTGGTCCGAGCCGCGCACCGCCCCCGGCCAGACGTCGCGGGTCAGCCCGGCCACCGCCACCACGTCCCACTCCAGGCCCTTGGCGGCGTGCGCGGTGAGGATCTGCACCGCGCCGGACACCACGTCGATCTCGCCGGGGCTCAGCCCGCGTTCCTCGTCCTCGGCGGCGTCCAGGAACGCCAGAAACGCCGACAGGGTCGCGGTGTCCGACTCACCGGCGAACCGGGCGGCGACGTCGCCGAGCGCGTCCAGGTGCCCGCGGGCCAGCCCGGCGTCACCGCCGCCGGCCCCGCCGGCCCGCACCGCCACCTCCACGTCCAGGCCGGTGGTCCGCTCGACGTCGGCGATCAGGTCCGGCAACGACTGGTCCAGGCGTTGCCGCAGCAGGGCCAGCTCCCGGCCGTACCCGCGCAGCCGGGCGTAGCCCTCCGCCGAGTACAGCTGGGCCGGCCCCGGATCGGCCAACGCCTCGACCAGGCTGGCCTCGTCGAGCCGGTCGACGACGATCTCCGGCTCAGCCGCCCCGGCCCGGGGCAGCTCCCGCCGGGCGTCGGCGATCGCCCGGGCCCGCCGGTGCAGCGCCACCAGGTCCCGGGGACCGATCCGCCACCGGGCCCCGGTCAGCAGCCGCAGCAGCGCCGCGCCGTCGGTCGGATCGGCCAGCACGCGCAGCGTACTGACGACGTCGCGGACCTCCGGGGTGTCCAGCAGGCCGCCGAGACCGACCACCTCGACCGGCAGGCCGCGGGCCCGCAGCGCCGCCTCGACCGCCGGGATCTGGCTGCGCACCCGGACCAGCACCGCGCTGGTCGGCCGGGCGTCGACCGGGATCTCGTCACCGCGACCCGGCTCGACGCCGGCCGCCCCCCGCCAGGCCGCCAACATGCCGTCGGCGATCCACTCGGCCTCGTCGAGCACCGTGTCCAGCAGCGCGCAGTGCACCGTCGCGGCCGGCGCGCCCCGGGCCGTGCGGCCCGGAATCGGCGGAGCGACCTTCGCGGCGGCGGCCAGCGCCGCCACCCGGGCCCCGGCGGTCCGCAGCGGGCCGGACAGCTGGTTGGCGACGCTGAGGATCTCCGGCCGATTGCGCCAACTGGTGGTCAGCGTCAGCGACCGGGCCGGGGTGCCGTCGGCACGGGCGAACTCGCCGGGGAACCGGTCCAGGGTGCCGGCGCTCGCCCCGCGCCAGCCGTAGATCGACTGGCACGGGTCACCGACCGCGACCACCGGATGCCCGCCGCCGAACAGCGACCGCAGCATCACCACCTGGGCGTGGCTGGTGTCCTGGTACTCGTCGAGCAGCACCACCCGGTAGCGGTCCCGCTCCAACTCGCCCACCGCCGGATGGTCCCGGGCCACCTGCGCCGCCCGGGACATCTGGTCGGCGAAGTCCATCGCCTCGAAATCGGCCTTGCGCTGCTGGTACGCCCGGACCAGCGGCAGCAGCCGCAGCCGGATCTGCTGGATGGTCAGCGCCCGCCGCACGTCGGCGTACACCCGGCCGGGCCGGGACTGCACCTCGGCGAAGAACCGGCCGGTCCAGCCGGCCAACTGGTCCGGGGTGACCAGGTGCTCGGCCAGTTCCCCGGCGAGCGCCAGCACCGCGTCGGTGACCGTGCCCGGCGCCCGGTCCACCTCGGACATGTCACCGTCGTAGTTGCGGACCAGGAAGTCGACGATCTGCCAGCGGGACGCCTCGGTGAGCAGCCGGGCCGACGGCTCGTACCCGGCCCGCAGCCCGTGTTCGGTGACCACCCGGGCGGCGTACGAGTGGTAGGTCGCCACCATCGGCTCGCCGGCCAGCGGATCCTCCTCCTCCCGGCGACCCTGCCGGCCGAGCTGGCGGACCAGTTGTCCCAGCCGGGTCCGGATCCGGTGGGCCAGCTCACCGGCCGCCTTACGGGTGAAGGTGAGGCCGAGCACCTGCTCCGGGCGTACCTGGTCGTTGGCGACCAGCCAGACCACCCGGGCGGCCATCGTCTCGGTCTTGCCGGACCCGGCCCCGGCGACCACCAGCAGCGGCTCCACCGGGGCGGCGATGATCGCCGCCTGCTCCGGGGTCGGTGGCGGCAGTTTCAGCAGCCGGGACAGCTCCTGCGGGGTGTAGCGCGGCCCGGCGTCAGGGCGGCGGCGCGGCGGCGGAGCGGCGGCGAACAACGACTGCTGCGTCATCCGTGCTCCGCTGGTGGTTCGACGACCTGCCGGCCCTTGCCGGAGACCGGGCAGCTGGTCTTCACCGGGCAGACCCGGCAGCTGGAGTTGGCCACCGCCGAGAACGTCGACGCCGCCATCGTCTGGGCGGTACGGCGGACCATCGCCGTCGCCCAGCCGGCGTCGTCGGTGTCGGCCAGCGGCTCCTGCTGCTGCTCCTTCGCCTCCTTCACCGGGGTACCGAGCTGGACCAGCGCCGCGCCACCGGCGTCGTCGCCGTACTCGGCGAACGCCCCCGCCTCGACCGCCGCCTGGTAGGCACCGAGCTGCGGATGCTCGGCCAGCTCGGCGGCGGTGACCGAGGTCGACTTGCCGGTCTTGAGGTCGATCACCACCAACCGGCCGTCGGCGTCGATCTCCAACCGGTCCACCCGGCCGGTCAGCTCCACCGGCTGCCGCGGGTCGTCCAGCCGTACGGTGAACTCGTGCTCGATCGCGAGCAGCCGGCGCGGGTTGCTGGCCAGCCAGCGCAGCAGCTTGTCGACCATGCCTTCGGCGCGGGCCAGCTCCGGACCGGCCATCCAGCGGGCGGCCAGGTCGATCGCGTCGAACCGGGCCGCGACGTACTCCAGCAGTTTCGCCCGGTCGACGCTGGCGTCCTCGGCGAGCATCGCCGCCGCGTGCACCAGGTTGCCGACGCCGGCCGCCGCGCTCGGCTCGCCCCGGCCGCCGTGCCGCTCCAGCAGCCAGCGCAGGCTGCACCGCAGCGCGCTCTCCATGGTCGACGGGGTGACCCGGACCGACTCGCCCTCGTCGACCAGCGGCCGGTCGTCGGAGAGCGGCCGCAGCCCCCACCAGTCGTCCGGGTGGGCACCGGGCACCCCGGCGACCGCCAGCCGGCCGAGCACCGCCGCCGCCTCCTGCCGGCGCTGCGGCTGCGCCGTCTGGTCGGTGACCACGGTACGCAGCTCGGCGACCAGCGCCGGCAGGGTGAGCGACCGGGGCGGCCGGCCGACCGGCAGGGTCGGCAGCTCCTCGCCGTCGGCATCCACCGTCGACACGCCCAGCTCGTGCAGGAACCGGCTCGGCTGCTCCTCGTGGTCCAGCCCGCCGACCCCGGCGGAGGCGACCGCGGTGACCAGCAGCCGTCGGCGGGCTCGGGTCACCGCCACGTAGAACAACCGCCGCTCCTCGTCGAGCAGCGCCGACGTCTGCGCGACCAGCGACGCGGTGAGCCCGGCGCCGTCGGCCCGGCCGGTCAAGACATCGACCAGCCGTTCCGAACCGAGCAGGCTGCCGCGCAGCCGCAGGTCCGGCCAGACACCCTCCTGCACCCCGGCGACCGCCACCACGTCCCATTCGAGGCCTTTCGCGGCATGCGCGGTGAGCAGCCGGACCGCTTCGCCGCGGTCGCCGCTCGGCGCCAGGGTGTCGGCCGGCAACTGCTGGCCGAGCACATGGTCGAGGAAGACCTCGGTCCGGGCACCCGGCAGCCGATCGACGAACCGCGCGGCCGCGTCGAACAGCGCCATCACGGCGTCCAGGTCCCGGTCCGCCGCCGCGGCCCGCCACCGCGCCCCGGCGTCGGTCACCCCACCGACGGGTACGGTGCCGGCCGGCCCGCCCGGGGTCCGGCCGCGCAGGATCGCGCCGAACCACCGGTCGGCCAGACCGCTGGTCTGCCACACCGCCCAGAGCACATCCTCGGCGGTCGCACCCGGCCGGGCCGCGGTGTCCCGGGCGGTGGCCAGCAGCGCCGCGACCGCCTGCGCCGGTGCCGCCCAGCGGCGTTCGATCGCGGCCAGCTCCGCCGGATCGCGCAACGCGTCGACCAGCAACTCACCGGAGGGACGGCGGTCACCGGCGGCCAGCGCCAGAGCCCGCAGCCCTTGCCGCAGCCGCCGCTCGGCCAACGGATCCGCCCCGCCCAGCGGGGAGTGCAGCAGCGCGACCGCCGCCTCCTCGTCCAGCCGGTCCGGCTCCAACGCGCAGCGCAGCAGCAACAGCAACGGCGCCACCGCCGGCTGCCGGTGCAGCGGCAGGTCCTCCGCGTGCACCACGGTCGGTACGCCGGTGACGTGCAGCGCCCGCTGCAGCGGCGGCAGCTGCAGCGTGGTGGAGCGCACGATCACCGCCATCCGGGACCACGGCACCCCGTCGATCAGGTGCGCCACCCGCAGCGCGTGCGCCAGGTAGCCGGCCTCGCTGGTCGCCGAGCGGAACACCCGTACCGCTACCGGGTCGGCCCGGTCCGGCGTCGCGCCGTCGGCCGGCGGCGGGTCGGCCGGCGACCGACCGACCGG
>NZ_JBSWXD010000249.1:0-6279 GCF_056160425.1 Micromonospora sp. ABR4_055 | reverse complement strand
TCTCTACTTTGCGTTTGCCTCCCTCCATCCCCCCCTTTCTTGGTCTCTGGCGGCGGTCCCTGCGTGTTCCCCCCCCCCCGGCCGGTTTCCCGGGCACCGCCCTCGCTGACCAGGCCGGCGGCGGCCAGGTCGGCGGTGAGCGCGCCGATGGTGCTGCGGTTGAGCCCCAGCGTGGTGGTCAGTTCGGCCCGTGAGGTGGCGCCGTGCACGTGCACGTGCCGCAGCAGCGCGCCGAGGTTGTGCCGGCGGATCTCCTCCTGGCTGGGTCCTGCCCGCATCGGTTCGTCGTCTCCGCAGTCATCGGGACCCGGCGGCGGCGCGACGGCGGGACAGCGCGTCGACGCTGGCGGCCAGCAGCAGCACCAGACCGGTGAAGACGAACTTCACCCCGGAGCTGACATTCAGCAGTCCCATGCCGTTCTCGATGACCGCGACCACGGCGCCGCCGAGGACCGCGTCGAGGACCCGGCCCTTGCCGCCGAAGAGGCTGGTGCCGCCGATCACCGCCGCGCCGACGGCGAACAGCAGCACGTTGCTGCCGCCGGTGTTGGCGTCCACCGAGTTGGCGCGGCTGGCGGCCACGATGCCGCCGACGGCGGCCATCGAGGAGCAGATCATGAAGGCGGAGATCCGGATCCGGTCGACGTTGATGCCGGCCCGGCGGGCGGCTTCCCGGTTGCCGCCGACCGCGTAGATGTGCCGGCCGTACGCGGTGCGCCGCAGCACGAAGGTCCAGAAGATCAGCAGTACCACGATGACCGGCACCACGATCGGCACCCCGCGCAGCGAGGTGATCAGCGGGTTGATGCTGCGCTCCTGGTTGAGGATGTAGACGGCGGCACCGGCGATCGCGATCAGCACTCCGATGCGGGTTAGCACCACCACGATCGGGTCGGTGACCAGGCCCTTGGCGGACCGGGTGCGGTAGCGCAGCAGCTGGATCAGCGCGAACCCGGCCACCCCGACGCCGAAGATCGCCCAGCCGATCACCGGCGGGACGTTGCGGTTGACGATCGCGATCAGCACGTCGTCGCGCAGCGAGACGTTCTTGCCGCCTTCGATCAGCAGCAGCACCGTGCCCTGGAAGGCGAGGAACGCGGCCAGGGTGACCACGAACGACGGGATGCCGACCTTGGCGACCAGGAACCCGAGGACGGTGCCGATCAGGGTTCCGGTGGCCACGGCTGCCAGCACCGCCACGTACCAGGGCAGTCCCATCTCGGTGGAGACGACCGCCAGGATCGCGGCGCAGACGCCGCTGGCGAAGCCGGCGGACAGGTCGATCTCACCGAGCAGCAGGACGAAGATCAGCCCCATCGCGATCAGGGTGACCGCGCCGCCCTGAATGAACAGGTTGGCAAAGTTGCCGGCGGTGAAGAAGTTGGGCCGCACGATCGAGAAGACCGTGCAGAGCACGACGAGGCCGAGGATCGCGGGCAGCGCGCCGAGGTCGCCGCCGCGGATCCGGGAGAAGTAGTTGCGCAGGTGTTCGCCGACGCCGGGCGAGTCGGCCGGGGCGGCGGGCCGCTGGACTGCGGAGGTGGCGGTGCTCATCGGTCGGCTCCCGGTCCGTTGGTGGCGGCGTACTCGGTGCCGTTGTCGGCCGGTAGGCCGAGGTCACCGCTGCGGCCGGCGGTGATCAGCTCCACGATCTGCGCGTGGGTGATCTCCGTGCTCCGTACCTGGGCGACCATCTGGCCGAGGTACAGCGCGGCGATCCGGTCCGACACCGCGAAGACGTCGTTCATGTTGTGCGAGATCAGTACGACGGCGAGGCCGTTGTCGGCGAGCCGGCGGACCAGTTCGAGCACCTGGGCGGTCTGGGCGACGCCGAGCGCCGCGGTGGGTTCGTCGAGGATGACGACCTTGCTGTTCCACAGCACAGCCTTGGCGATGGCGACGGTCTGGCGCTGGCCGCCGGAGAGGCTGGCGACGAGCTGCCGCAGCGACTTGACGGTCCGGACGGAGAGCCCGGCGAGGGTGTCCGCGGCCATCTGCTCCATGGTGGTCTCGTCCAGGACGATCCCGGAGCGCTTCTCCCGCCCGAGGAACATGTTCTGCACGATGTCGAGGTTGTCGCAGAGCGCGAGGTCCTGGTAGACGACCTCGATGCCGTGCGAGGCGGCGTCGCGCGGGTTGTGGATGTGCACCCGGCGGCCATCGACGACGACCTCGCCGCGGTCGATCGGGTGGATGCCGCTGATGCACTTGACCAGGGTGGACTTGCCGGCGCCGTTGTCGCCGACGAGCGCGGTCACCTCGCCGGCGTGGACGGCGAAGTCGACGTTGCGCAGCACCTGGACGGGGCCGAAGTTCTTGTCGATCCCGCGCAGTTGCAGCAGGGGGGTCGCGGACACGGGTGGTCTCCTTCGTGAGGGTGCCCGGCCGGCGCCGGTTCCGCCGCCGCGGGTGTCACCGGGCGATGGTGCTGCCGGGTGACACCCGCGGCGGGGCTACCGGTCGGTCGGCGGTACGCCGGTCAGCTGATGCCGGCCTCGGCGCAGAGCTCGGCGAACTCGTCGGTGCAGAGCTCCTCGGCGGTGACGTAGCCGTCGTTGACCACGTCGGCGACGTTCTCCTTGTAGATGGCCTGCGGGGTGAGCAGCACCGACGGCACCTCCCGGTTGGTCTCCGGGTCGGTGACGGTCTGCGCGACCTCCTTGCGCTCACCGTTCGCCAGCGCGACCGCCAGGTCGGCGGCGGCCTGCGCCTCGGCCTTGATCGCCTTGTAGACGGTCATGCACTGGTCGCCGGCGAGGATGTTCTGCAGGCCCTGCGGGGTGGCGTCCTGCCCGGTGACCGGCACCTGACCGTTGAGCTCGTTGCGCTTGAGCACCGAGATCGCCGCGTTGCCGAGGCCGTCGTTGGCGGCCAGCACGCCGTCGACCTCGCCGCCGGTCTGGGTCAGCATCTGCTCGAACAGCGTGGCGGCCTGGGTGTTGTCCCAGTCCGGCACCCACTGGTCCGGGCCCTTGACGTACTCGCCGGACTCGTACAGCGGGTCGAGCACGCCGTCGTAGCCGGCCTTGAACAGGGTGGCGTTGTTGTCGGTCTGCGAGCCGTTGAGGGTGGCGATGGTCGGCTTCTCCACGCCGGCGTCGGTCAGGCACTTGACCAGGCCCTCGCCCTGCAGTTGGCCGACGGCCTCGTTGTCGAAGCTGACGTAGTACTCGGCGGAGCCGCCCAGGGTGAGCCGGTCGTAGTCGATGGTGGCGACGCCCTGCTGCTTGGCCTTGTCCAGCACGGCCTTGCCGGTGCCGGAGTCCAGGTTGACGATCATCAGGACGGTGGCCCCGTCGGTGATCATCTGGTCGGCGAGGGTCTGGAACTGGGCCTTGTCGCCCTGGGCGTTCTGGATGCTGGCGTTGACGCCGGCGGCGTCGAACGCCTCCTGCAGGAAGCGCCGGTCGGCGGTCTCCCAGCGGTCGGAGGAGGCGCTGTCCGGCAGGATCACGCCGATCTTCGGGGTCGGCGTGTCGCCGCTGCCGGTGTCGGTGCCGGTGTCGCTGCCACAGGCGGTCAGGCCGCCGGCGAGCAGGACACCGGCGGCGGCGGTGCTGAGGATCCCTTTGCGCATCGCTCGGGTCCTTTCGAAGGGTGATGTTTCGCGTACAAGGGGTTGTGCTGGTGTGTGTCGTGCGGTCTCGGGCGTGGGCTCGCGGGGCGCTGGTGAGCTCCGGAGGCCCGGCCGGCGACGGCAACGGCCTGGGGCTGAGCTGGGCCATCGCGGTTTTTGTTGTGTCCGGCAACGTATTAGGAGTGTGGCGCCGGGCACAAGACGGTGACGTCACCAGTTTTGTTGCTCGCGATAACAATTCAGCAACGCGGCGGACACCTGCCCGTCGCCTGACCGGATCAGTGAGCAGCGATTGGGGCGAATCGGGCGCCAGTCACCGCTGCGAGGTCAACCGGAGTGATACTCAACTGCAACCCGCGGCGGCCGGCCGAGACGTACATTTCGGCGTACCGCTGCGCCGAGGCGTCCAGCACCGTCGGCAGGCGTTTACGCTGCCCGATCGGGCTGATCCCGCCCCGGACGTACCCGGTGGTCCGTTCGGCGAGCACCCGCTCGGCCAGCACCGCGCGCTTACCACCGAGCGCCACCGCCAGAGCCTTCAGGTCCAGCTCCCCGGTGACCGGCACGACGCCGACGGCGAGTGCCCCGTCGACCTGCGCCACCAGCGTCTTGAACACCTGCTCGGCGGCGACGCCGAGGGCGGCCGCGACCGCCGCGCCGTAGTCCGGGGTGTCCGGCGAGACCCGGTACGGGTGCAGTTGGAAGGTGATCTGCCGCTTGGTCAGCAGCGTCGTCGCCGGAGTCGCGGTACCTGCCATGCCGCGCGACGTTACCGGCCCCGCGCGCTCATCGGGCTGGCGCGCTCACCGGCCCGGCGCCGGCACCGGGTGGGCGAGCAGCGCCGTCGGGGCGCCGGCCACCCGGGTCAGCACCAGACTCGCCGCCACGCCGGCCCCAGAGGCGGTACGCAGCCGCAGGTCGCGGCGCAACTGGGCGGGGTCGAGCGGGGATCCGCGTTTGAGGATCTCCAGCCGCGTGACACCGCGTTCGCGCAGCAGCGCCCGCAGCCGCTTCAGCGAGAACGGCAGCACGTCGGTGATCTCCAGACACCTGCCGTACGGCGTGTCGGTCGGCGTGTCGGCGTAGACGTAGGCGATCGACTCGTCGGCGAGAGTGCCGTCGACGGTCGCGGCGAACGCGGCGACCAGGTGCGAGCGGACCACCGCCCCGTCCGGGTCGTACAGGTAACGCCGGACCGGGCCGACGGTGACCGGCTCGCCGCCGTCGCCGGTCAGGTCGGTGGCCGGCTGGCCGGTCCGCAGCAGGGTGGCCCGGCGTGGGGTGTCGGCCAGCGGGCCGCACCAGAACGCCGCCTCGACCACCTCCCGGTCGACGCTGACCCACTCGGCCTCGGCTCCTGGCGGGATCAACCTGTGGTCGATGCCCGGTGCCACCTTGAGTACGGTCCGTGGCACTCGGGCGACCAGGGTCCGGACGAAGTCCCAGGACGGGGAGTAGTTGTCCGGGTCGAAGGTGCGCCGACCGGTGCCGGACCGGCGGGCCGGGTCGCAGAAGACCGCGTCGTAGCCGGTGAGGTCGACTCCGGTGGCGTCGGCGCAGACCACGTCGACCAGGTGGGCCAGCCCGGTCGCCTCGGCGTTGGCGGCGGCGATCGCGGCGGTGCCCGGGTCGGCCTCCACCGCGTACACCCGGATGCCGGCCCGGGCGGCGGCGAGGGTGTCCGCGCCGAGACCGCAGCCCAGGTCGGCGAGGTGGCGTACCCCGGCGGCGCGTAACCGGTCGGCGCGCCGGTCGGTTACCACCGACCGGGTGGCCTGCTCCAGGCCGGCGCGGGTGAAGAACATCCGGGCGGCGGCCGGGCCGAACTTGCCGACCGCGCGGGCGCGCAGCGCGGCCTGGGTGAGCGCGGCGGTCGCCAGCGGTGCCGGCACCCCGGCGGTACGCAGCGCGGTCGCCGCCGCGAGTGGATCCGTCCGGCCCGGTGCGGCCAGCACCTCGGCTGCGGTGACCAGCGCGGCCGCGCCTTCCGGGGCGCGCAGGGCGGCCAGTTCGTCCGGGTGCACCGCGACATTGTCCATGCTCGGCCATCGGGCTAGCACTCCGCACAGGCGACTGCTAATCTGCGGTTAGCACTCTCGGGTCGAGGGTGCCAGCCCGCCGGCTCCCGCCGGTGAGCGAAACGCCAGGCGGTCCGGCACCCGCGACGACGGATCCGCCCGGTGGACATGAGGCAGATTGACGCCGGTTACCCACGTGGCCGGCACCAAAACCAGATACCCCAGGAGGGTATGCCCGTGACTACCGCGACCAAGGTTGCGATCAAGCCGCTCGAGGACCGGATCCTGGTCCAGGCGAACGAGGCTGAGACCACCACGGCGTCGGGCATCGTGATCCCCGACACCGCCAAGGAGAAGCCGCAGGAGGGCACCGTCCTCGCTGTCGGCCCCGGCCGCGTCGACGACAAGGGCAACCGGATCCCGGTTGACGTCAACGTCGGCGACACGGTCATCTACTCGAAGTACGGCGGCACCGAGGTCAAGTACGCCGGCGAGGAGTACCTGGTGCTCTCCGCCCGCGACGTCCTCGCGGTCATCGAGAAGTGACCTACTGCCAGTGCTGAACGCCCCGAAGCCCCAGCCCGGGGCTTCGGGGCGTCGCCCGTCGGCCGGTGCCGGCAAACGCCAGACCGCCCACAGATCGTGCACGTGGAAGGGACGTTCCGGTGAAAAGCCCCAGCTTTT
>NZ_JBSWXD010000248.1:0-6312 GCF_056160425.1 Micromonospora sp. ABR4_055 | reverse complement strand
TAATGGGGTGGGGAGGGGGGGGGGGGGTAGGTTGTGGGGGGGCACCGGGGGTGGGGGGGGTTTTTTTGTTGGGGGGGTTTTTGTTGGGGTTTGGGGGGGGGGTTTGTGGGTTTTTTGGTCGCCCCCCCCCGACGCCTGATCAGGTCAGTGGGCCGACTCGCCGCGCTCCAGGGCGGCCTCCCGGCGGCGGAACGACGCCTGGATCTCGGCCTCTGCCTCGACCCGGCCGACCCAGGTCGCGCCTTCGACCGACTTGCCCGGCTCCAGGTCCTTGTAGACGACGAAGAAGTGCTGGATCTCCAGGCGGTCGAATTCGCCGAGGTGGTGGATGTCGCGCAGGTGCTCCTGCCGGGGATCCTCGTACGGCACGCAGAGCACCTTGTCGTCGGCGCCCTTCTCGTCCTTCATCCGGAACATGCCGATCGCCCGGCACCGGATGAGGCATCCTGGGAAGGTGGGTTCCGGTACGAGCACCAGTGCGTCCAGCGGGTCGTCGTCCTGCCCGAGGGTGCCCTCGATGAAACCGTAGTCGGCTGGATACTGCGTCGAAGTGAACAGGGTGCGGTCCAGCCGGATCCGGCCGGTCGCATGATCGACCTCATACTTGTTCCGGTGACCCTTGGGGATCTCAACCGTAACGTCGAAATCCATACTCACGCTCCCTCGTCGCCCGCGCTGGCTACGGAAATAGAGCGGTACGCCGTCCGGGCGTTGCCCCGCCCGACCGTTTCGGCTCCCGCTCGCTTTGTGAACACAAGTAGTGTCGCCTAGTCCGTTCGTCAGTTGGGAGGTGGGGCCAGTGGGGAGGGAAGACTCACAGTCCGCTGGGGCCGTCGGTGAACCCGACCGGGCCGACGGAGCGCCAAGTCCCACGTCGGAGGGTAGTGGATCGCCCGCGAAAGGTGACCAAGTGGTCCCGCCGGAGGACTCTGCCGCCGCCCCGGCCGGTGCGCGCGATCCAGATCCGACGGCATCGGGCCGGGCCGCTCCGCCGCCGGCCGCCCCGCCGCCGCCCACTGGGAACCCATCTGTTAAGGCAACCCCGCCGGCCACCGGGTCGGCGCCCGTGACCGGCCGGGCCAACGTGCCGGCCGTGTCCGGCGGCGCCGACGCGGCTCCGGCCGACGTCTCGGAGGGCGGCCACCGCGGACGCGCGTCGGTGCCGGCTCGTGGCACCGCCAGACCGGTTCCGCCGCCCGAGCCTGTACCGGCTGAGTCTGCGCCGACTGGCGGTGCACCATCCGGCTCGGCACCAGCTGCACCATCCGGCGCTGCATCGTCCGGGTCGGCACCGGTTGAGCCGGCGCCACCGGCCAGCCAGTCGTCACCTGACCGCCGCCGCCGGGCCCGGCGGCTGACCGTCGCCGTCGCCGTCGCCGTCCTGCTGGCCGGTGGTACCTCGATCGCGGTACTCCGGCCGGGCCCGGTGGCCGGCTGGCTCGGTGCCGCCGAGGTGAGCCCGAGCCCGAGCATGTCCGCCGAGCCGACGCCGGGTCCGGTGCTGGCCGGGTTGGCCGTCGACGCCCCGATTCCCACCACGGCCGGGCTGACCGAGACGCTGGACAAGGCGGTCAACCGATCCGGCCTCGGCGACCGGGTGCACGTTTCGGTCCGGGACATGACGACCGGCGCGGTTCTGTACGGTCGCGAACCGGCGGCGCTGACCGTGCCCGCGTCGACCACCAAACTGGTCACCGCGGCGACGGTGCTGGCCGCGGTCGGGCCGACACATCGGATCACGACCCGGGTGGTCGCGGGAGCCGCGCCCGGCGAGGTGGTGCTGATCGGCGGTGGCGACCCGACCTTGTCGATCGGTGACACCGGGTACTACGCGGGGGCCGCCCGGCTCGACGTGCTGGCCGCCGCCACCCGTAGCGCCCTCGGTGACACGGCGCCGACCAAGGTACTGATCGACAGTTCGCTCTTCTCTGGACCGGCGTTCGGGCCCGGGTGGGACGAGGACATCCCGACCGGCGGGTACGCGGCCGCGATCACCGCGCTGATGGTGGACGGTGCCCGGACCGATCCCGCCGCAGCCAAGGGCTGGGCGCCGCGCTCGGCCGCACCGGACCTGGCTGCCGGCCGGGCCTTCGCCCGTGCTCTCGGGCTGCCGGCGAACGCGGTGGACACCACACCGGCCGGCTACACCGACCAGCTGCCGGGCGCGCCGACGCAACCCGTCGACGGCGCCGACGCGGTCGCCGGCGCACCGACCTCGTCGGCGACCGGGCAGCCGGCGACCCCCCACCGGTCGTCGGGGGCAAACCCCGACCGGCCGGCGGAGGCCGGCCCGGGTGCCGAACTGGCCCGGATCGAATCGCCGCCGATGGCCCGGCTGGTCGAGATGATGCTCGCCGACAGTGACAACGTCCTCGCCGAAGCGCTCGCCCGGCAGGTCGCCATCGCCCGGGGCGAACCCGCGTCGTTCGCCGGGGCGGCGGTCGCGATGGACGCCGTACTGGCTGAACTCGGGTTGCCGGCCGACCAGAGCGACCTGTACGACGGCAGCGGCCTGTCCCGCAGCAACCGGGTGACCCCGGGACTGCTGACCGAACTGACCGTGCTCGCCGGCAGCGGCGACCGCCCCGCGCTGACCGGGCTGTTCTCCGGTCTGCCGGTCGCCGCCTGGTCCGGCACCCTGCAGGGTCGGTACCAGACGGCGGACGCCCCGCAACGGATCGGCGCTGGCGTGGTGCGGGCCAAGACCGGGTCGTTGTCCGGAATCAACGCGTTGGCCGGCACGGTGACCACCGCCGACGGCCGGTTGCTGGCGTTCGCGGTGCTGGCCGACGAGGTGCCGTTGCTCATCGACGCCGCCCAGGCCGGCCTGGACCGGATCGCCGCGACCCTGGCCAGGTGCGGTTGCCGTTGACCGGGGCATGATCACCAGGGTCGGCGGGCGTCACCCGGGTACGGTGGGTGCATGGCGCAGTTCGTGGACTGGGATCTGGCCGCCGCAACCGCCGGCGCGCTGAGCAAGTCGGGGCCGAAGGCTTCGCTCGACGAAGCGACCGAGGTGGTCAACGACCTTCGCCGGCTGACCGACGAAGCGGCCGGACACGTCGTGGCGTACACCGGTCTGCAGGCCCAGGTCGCGCACCCGCCGGTGCGGGTGGTCGACCGGCGGGACTGGGCCGTCGCCAACATCTCCGGGCTGCGTGACGTGATTACGCCGCTGGTCTCCCGGGCGGCCGGCGACCGCCAGCCGGGCGCGCTCACCGACGCGATCGGTTCCCGGGTTACCGGTGTGCAGGCCGGCACGGTGCTCGGCTACCTCTCCGGCCGGGTGCTCGGTCAGTACGAGGTGTTCTCCGGTGACCCCGGCCAGCTGCTGCTGGTCGCCCCGAACATCGTCGAGGTGGAGCGCAAGCTGCACGCCGACCCGCGCGACTTCCGACTCTGGGTCTGCCTGCACGAGGTCACCCACCGCACCCAGTTCACCGCCGTGCCGTGGATGCGCGGCCACTTCCTGGGCCAGGTTCAGGCGTTCGTCGACGCCTCGCAGGCCGGTGGCGACAACTTCGTCGACCGGGTCCGGCGCGGGGTCGGCACGCTAGCCGAGTCGATCCGCGACCCGCAGAGCCGGGCCAGCGTGCTGGACATCGTGCAGACCCCGGCGCAGCGCGCCGTACTCGACCGGCTGACCGCGCTGATGACCCTGCTCGAAGGGCATGCCGAGTTCGTCATGGACGGGGTCGGGCCGGAGGTCATCCCGACGGTGGAGCAGATCCGGGCCGGCTTCAACCGCCGCCGCGAGGCCGGCAACCCGCTGGAGAAGGCGATCCGCCGGCTGCTCGGCGTGGACGTCAAGATGCGCCAGTACGCCGAAGGCCGCAAATTCGTGCACGGCGTGGTCGACAGGGTCGGCATGGCCGGTTTCAACAAGGTCTTCGACTCCCCGTTGACCCTGCCCCGGCTGGAGGAGTTGGGCGACCCGGATGCCTGGGTGGCCCGGGTGCATGGCCCGGTCTCCGGCTCGCCGCCGACCGTCGTCTGAGCCGCGGGTGCCCAGGCTCGCTCCGGCTGTCGCCGAGCTGCGTGTCGCGGTCCGGCGGATGCTGCGCGAGTACGCCGGCCGGCTGGTGCTGGTGGCCTGCTCCGGCGGCCCGGACTCATTGGCTCTGGCGGCCACGGTCGCGTTCGTCGCCCCCCGCTGCGGGGTCTGCGCCGGGCTGGTGACTGTCGACCACGGCCTGCAGGCGGGGTCCGCCGAGCAGGCCCGGGACGTGGCCGGCTGGGCGGCCGGGGCCGGGTTCGACCCGGTCGAGACCGTCGCCGTCGAGGTCGGTGCCGCCGGCGGCCCGGAGGCGGCGGCGCGGACCGCCCGCTACGCCGCGCTGACCCGGGTGGCCCACCGGCACCGGGCGGCCGCCGTGCTGCTCGGTCACACCCGCGACGACCAGGCCGAGACGGTGCTGCTGGCGCTGGCCCGGGGGGCCGGTCCGGCCGGCCTGTCCGGGATGCCGCCGGCCCGCCAGGTGGACGGCGTCACGGTGCTGCGTCCGCTGCTGGACGTGGGGCGGGAGCAGACCCGGGCGGCCTGCGCGGCGCTCGGCCTCACCCCGTGGGCCGACCCGCACAACACCGACCCGGCGTACGCCCGAGCCCGGGTCCGGGCCGACGCGCTGCCGGCCCTGGTCGAGGCGCTGGGCACTGCGGTGGTGGCGAATCTGGCGCGGACCGCCACGCTGGTCGCCGCCGACAACACGACGCTGGACGGGCTGGCCGACGCCGCGTCGGACCGGGCCGCCACACCCGGTGGTGGGCTGGCGGTCCCGGTCCTGACCGAGCTGCCGGACGCGGTGCGGACCCGGGTGCTGCACCGCTGGGCGTTGCGGCTCGGTGCGCCGGCCGGGGCGTTGGCGTACCGGCACGTCACCGCTCTCGACGCACTGGTCACCCGGTGGCGTGGGCAGCGGGCGGTGCACCTGCCGGGTGGTATCGAGGTGCGTCGGGCCGGGGGTGAACTGTCGGCCGGCTCAGCCGACGGCGGTCCGGTCGCGGAACGTGCCACGGTACGCCTGGGGTGTGGCGCCGACCCGCCGGCTGAAGTGGTGCCGGAGGGTGGCGGCGTCGCCGAAGCCGCACCGCCGGGCCACCGTCTCCACCCCCAGGCTGGTCTCCTCCAGTAGCTGGCGGGCCAGCAGCACCCGCTGGCCGGTGAGCCAGTCGTGCGGCGTGGTGCCGGTCTCGGCCCGGAACCGGCGGGCGAAGGTACGCGGTGCCATGTGTGCCCGGGCAGCCAGTTCCTCCACGCTGATCGTGGTGTCCAGGTGCTGCTGCATCCATACCAGCACCGACTCCAGCGTGGCCGCTGTCGGGCTGGCCGCGATCGGCGTCTCGATGAACTGGGCTTGCCCGCCGTCGCGGTGCGGCGGCACCACCATCCGGCGGGCGAGTCTGGTCGCCAGGGCGGAGCCGTGCTCCTGGCGGACCAGATGCAGGCAGGCGTCGATCCCGGCGGCGGTGCCGGCGCTGGTCAGCACGTTGCCGTCGGCCACGTACAGCGAGTTGCACCGGATCCGGGCGGTCGGGTGGCGGCGGGCCAGCTCGTCGGCGTACCGCCAATGGGTGGTGCATTCGCGGCCGTCGAGCAGGCCGGCGGCGCCGAGCACGAATGCGCCGGAGCAGACGCTGAGCAGGGTGGCGCTGCGGCGGTCGGCGGCGCGTAACGCGTCGACCACCGGTGCGGCGACGGCGTCGTGGAAGCTGGCCGCGGGCACGGCGACCAGGTCGGCGTCGGCGACCGGCCGCAGATCGGCGGTGGGTAGCAGCGAGAAGCCGGAGCTGGTGCGGACCGGGCCGCCGTCGACGGTGCAGACGTCGAAGCGGTATCCGGGGAAGCCGTCCGCGGTGCGGTCGTGACCGAAGACCTCGCAGACCACCCCGAGCTCGAACGGGGCTACGCCGTCGAGCGCGATCACCGCGACGGTACGAAGCATGCGACGAGTCTAGCCCACGGTGGCAGGATTTCGATGAACAGTGGCATCTCTGCCGCTGTTCGCTCAGCGGGCCGGCGCGCAGACTTGGTGTCGACGTCCGGTGCGCACCGGCGGCACACCCATCGGGACCAGGGTGAACACACCCATCGGGACCAGGGTGAACCTCCCGTCAGGACCAACGTGAAGGTGGCTGCCGCCATGGAACTTCTTATCGTCGTGTCGATCATCCTGCTGCTCGCCGCCGCCTCGGCGGCCGGCCTCACCCGGGACAGTCGGGGGGGGGGGGGGGGGGGGGGGAGGGGGGGGGGGGGGGGGGGGGGGGGGGGGGGGGGGGGGGGGGGTGGGCGGGGGGGGGGGGGGGGGGGGGGGG
>NZ_JBSWXD010000247.1:0-6388 GCF_056160425.1 Micromonospora sp. ABR4_055 | reverse complement strand
CAGCGACTCCTCGCGATGGCCGCCGCGATCTGGCACAACAACAAGACCGGCGCACCCGTCACCCGGTCCCTGATCGCCTACGACCACTGACCGGACTTCGGAACAACTCGTCTAGTTTGTGATTCATACCCGCCGCTTCACGCAGGCTTAACGCGGGCCTGCGCAGGGTGGGACCGGACGGGTGAAGGAGGTCGCGGTGCGGGTACTGGTGGTCGAGGACGAGCGCAACCTCGCCGACGCTATCGTCCGTGGGCTGCGTCGACAGGGCATGGCGGTCGACGTGGCGTACGACGGCTCCGCCGGACACGAGATGGCCTTCGTGACCCGCTACGACGTGGTGGTGCTCGACCGCGACCTGCCCGGTGTGCACGGTGACCAGATCTGCGCGGACCTGGTCAGCTCCGGCGCTCTCACCCGGGTGCTGATGCTGACCGCCAGCGGCACCGTCGCCGACCGGGTCGAAGGTCTGCAGTTGGGCGCCGACGACTACCTGCCGAAGCCGTTCGCGTTCACCGAGCTCGTCGCCCGGGTGCAGGCCCTCGGCCGGCGGGCCACCCCGGCGGCCCCGCCAGTGCTGACCGTCGCCGACCTGACCGTCGACCCCGCCCGCCGGCTGGCCACCCGGGACGGCCAGCCGGTCGATCTCACCCGCAAGGAGTTCGGCGTGTTGGAGGAGCTGGTCAAGGCGCGCGGGGCGGTGGTGTCCAGCGAGGAGCTGCTGGAGCGGGTCTGGGACGCCAACACCGATCCGTTCACCACCACCGTACGGGTGACGGTGATGACACTGCGCCGCAAGCTCGGGGAACCCCCGCTTATCGAGACCGTGGTCGGGGCCGGGTACCGCGTGACCGGGCCGGAGCCGCGTGACGAGGCGTACCAGTGAACCGGCTGCCCGGATCTGCTGCCCCGGCGGCGTCGGTGGTGGACCCGAGGCGTCGACGCTGGCCGACGCTGCGCATGCCCCGGCCGACCCTGCGGCTGCGGCTCACTCTGTTCAACGCTGTCCTGCTGGTCGGCTCGCTGGCCGTCTTCGTACTGCTCGCCTGGCTGCTGGTCACCGACGCGCTGCGACCGGCGGACCAGCTCGTGCCGGGGACCACCGTGGTGCTCGCCGACGGTCGCGAGATGGACGCGGCAGCCTGGCAGGACGGGATCGTCGAGCGGGCGTCCCGTGAGCTGCTGGCCAAGGCGTTGGTCGCGCTGCTGGCGATCAGCGTGGTCGGGGTGGTCGGTGCGTACGCCGTCGTCGGCCGGGCGCTGCGTCCGCTGCAGCAGGTGACGTCGACCGCCCGGCGGCTCGGCGAACAGACCCTGGATCAGCGGATCGGCTACTCCGGCACCGGTGACGAGGTGGCTGAGCTCGCCGCGACCTTCGACGACATGCTGGACCGGCTCAGCGCGTCGTTCGAGGCCCAGAAGCGGTTTGTTGCCAACGCCTCCCACGAGCTGCGTACCCCGCTGGCGGTGATGCGCACCGAGATCGACGTGACGATGGCCGACGACACCGCCGACCTGGCCGAGTACAGGCGGATGGCGACGGTGGTCCGGGACGCCTCGGAGCGGGCCAACGGGCTGTTCGACGCGTTGCTGGTGCTGGCCAGCAGCGAGGCGCAGTCCGGGCGGCGGCTGGTCCGTAAGGTGCCCCGGGACCTGGCTGAGGGGGTCTGTGCGGCGTTGTCGGCCGTGCAGGCCGAGACCCGCCGGCTCAAGCTGGACGTCCGTACCGCCCTGGACTCGGCGGTGGTGATCGGCGACCCCAGCCTGCTGGACCGGTTGGCCGGCAATCTGATCGAGAACGCGGTGCGCTACAACCACCTGCACGGTCGGCTGTGGGTGCGGACCGGCAGCCACGGGTCGCACGTCTACCTGCTGGTCGGCAACACCGGCTTCGAGGTGGACCAGGCTGACGTGCCGGGCCTGTTCGAGCCGTTCCGCCGGGGTGGCCGGGAACGGACCGGGGCGCGCGGCTCCGGCCTGGGCCTGTCGATCGTACGGGCGGTGGCCGACGCGCACGGCGGTACGGTGTCCGCCGTGTCCCAACCCGGGGGCGGCCTTGAAGTCACCTTGATGTTGCCCGCTGCTGACACGCCACTGCAGGTGGCCGCCTCACCGGTACGTCGGAACTGACCTGCCGCCGCGCCCTGACCCTGCGGCCCGCTTGCTGAGGCCCGGTGTCAGCAATGATCACTTCACTCCATCGGTTTGACTTTGGGTTCGATGAATATGTTTTGTCGGAACCGGCCATGTGAATCATCTTCTCGAATTAACATGTGTTGCGGTGTCGGTCAGTCATTTGGGACGAAATGGTCGGTTGGTGGAGTCGGTAGTCGTGGAAATTGCATCGAGGTGAAGATGTTGGTCGGCTTTGCTGACAAATTTTGTGTCTAGCCAAGGCGGTTGGGGCTGTCATACCATTGAATTGGCGCCGGATCGGGTGGGAGAAATAGGTCGCGTCGATGACTGAGGTGTATCGACTCCGATGCGGTTGTCCAGTTGGGTTGACCTACCGGAGAGAATCCGGGCAAACGAAAGGAGATCCGATGCCCGACGTCGATCTTGGACTCGCAACGGATTGGGACGAGGGTGACACTCACGGACGCATCCGGCTCCGGCAGAACCAGGTCTACGAGAGCTCGCCCAAGAAGGACGTCCTGATCAGTTCGCCGGTCAGTATCGAGCTTTCGGTCAACACGAACTACTCGACCTCGCAGGAAGCGGACAAGATCTTCTTCACGACCCATCACGGGAGCCAAAAGAAGATCATTGCGGTTCTCGACTCGGCTGGTAATCTGTACATCGCCGGCCGGGTGATCGAGGGTCAGACGAACTTGTCCTACAAGTAGGTCTGGAATTTGTCCTGCAGGTAGGCAAGCCTCAGGCGGCAAGCGGGATGTCGAGCCGAACTTCGGCCTCGACATCCCGCTCCGTTTTGTCCGGTCAATCGGCTGGGCTGCTGGCCACCCCGGCGGGTAGGAACCGCCGGCCGGTCACCCGCTGCGCGGTGCCGGTCCGGTCCAGGTACGGGGTGATCCCGCCGAGGTGGAACGGCCACCCCGCGCCGAGGATCATGCACAGGTCGATGTCCTGTGGTTCGGCGACCACACCCTCGTCGAGCATCAGCCGGGCCTCCTGCGCCAACGCGTCGAGGGCCCGTTGCCGGACCTGCTCGGCGGTCAACGGCTGCGACCCGACCTCCAACAGCCTGCCGATCTCGGGGTTGATCTCGTCGTCCACCATCAGCGGCAGCCCGGACTCGGCGATCCGCCGCAGGTTGTCGCTGACCGTGAACCGGTCCGGGTACGCGGCGTGCAACGTACCACCGACATGGTGGGCCACCGGCGGGCCGACCAGTTGCAGCAGGGCCAGCGGCCGCATCGGCAGGCCGAGCGGGTCCAGCGCGGCGTCGGCGACCTCCGGCGGCGTGCCGGCGTCCACTGCCGCGAAGATCTCGCCGAGGAACCGGGTGAGCAGCCGATTGACCACGAACGCCGGGGCGTCCGACACCAGCACGCAGGACTTGCGCAGCTGCTTGCCGACGGCGAACGCGGTGGCCAGAGTCGCGTCGTCGGTCCGCTCCCCGCGGACGATCTCCAGCAGGGGCAGGACGGCGACCGGGTTGAAGAAGTGGAAGCCGACCACCCGTTCGGGGTGAGCCAGGTCGGCGGCCATGTCGGAGACGGACAGCGACGAGGTGTTGGTGGCCAGGATCGTCTCGGGGCCGACGATCGCCTCGACCTCGGCCCACATTTGCTTCTTGACCTTGAGGTCCTCGAAGATGGCCTCGATGACGAAATCGGCGTCGGCGAAGGCGCTCTTGTCGACCGACCCGCTCACCTGCGCCAGCAGCTTCGCCGCCGTACCGGTGTCCATCCGGCCCTTGCCGACCTGCTTTTCGATCTCGGAGTGCACGTAGCTCAGTCCGGCGTCCACCCGGGCCTGGTCCAGATCGGTGAGCACCACCGGCACCTGCAGTCGGCGGGCGAACAGCAGCGCCAGCTGGGAAGCCATCAGCCCGGCCCCGACGACGCCGACCTTGGTGACCGGCCGGGCCAGGTCCGCCGAGGGGGCGCCGGCCGGCCGCTTGGCGCGTCGCTGGACCAGGTCGAACGCGTACAGCCCGCTGCGCAGCTCCTCGGACAGGATCAGGTCGGCGAGGGCCTCGTCCTCGGCGGCCGTGCCGTCGGTGAACGGGGTCTCCTTGGCCAGCGCGAGCAGGTCGAGGGCCCGGTAGGCGGCCGGTACCGCGCCGTGCAGCCGCTGGTCGAGCAGCTGGCGGGCGAAGTAGAGCACCCCGTCCCACATGTCCCGGTCGACCTCCGGGCGGTCGACGGTGACCTCGCCGGTGACCACGCCAGCCGCCCACTGCAGGGACCGCTCCAGGAAATCGGCCGGTTCGAGCAGGATGTCGGCGATGCCCATCTCCGCGGCCTGCTTCGGCTTGAGCATCTTGTTCTGGGTCAACGGGTTTTGGATGATCACCTGCGCGGCGGCCGGGATGCCGATCAGGTTCGGCAGCAACTGGGTGCCTCCCCAGCCCGGTACCAGACCGAGGGACACCTCCGGCAGGGCCAGCGGACCGGCTCCGCCGGACAGTGTCCGGTAGTGGCAGTGCAGGGCGAGTTCCAGCCCGCCACCCATCGCGGCACCGTTGACGAACGCGAAGGTCGGCACCGCGCTGTCGCGTAGCCGGGCGAAGATCCGGTGGCCCGTCCGGCCGATCTCCAGCGCCTGCTCACGGTCGACGAGCTGCGGCATCGCGGTGAGGTCGGCGCCGACGCAGAAGACGTACGGCTTGCCGGTGACCGCCACGAAGGCCGGCTCGCCGGCCAGCGCCTCGGTGATCGCCGCGTCCAGGCCGGCCAGCCCGGTCGGCCCGAGGGTGTTGGGTTTGCGGTGGTCCAGGCCGTTGTCCAGGGTGATCAGCGCGGCGGGCCGGTCCAGTCCGGGTACGTTCACCTGCCGGACCAGCGCCCGGGTGACCACCTCGTCGGGGTTGTGCAGCATCAGTTCTCGTCTCCCTGCTGTGCCGGGCCGGTCCAGGCCGGGTTCTCCCAGATGACCGAGCCGCCCATGCCGATGCCGATACACATCGCGGTCAGCCCGTAGCGCACCTCGGGATGTTCGGCGAACTGCCGGGCCAGCTGGGTCATCAGTCGTACGCCGGAGGAGGCCAGCGGGTGCCCGATGGCGATGGCGCCACCCCACGGGTTGACCCGCGGGTCGTCGGCGTCGACGCCGAAGTGGTCGAGGAAGGCCAGCACCTGGACGGCGAAGGCCTCGTTCAGCTCGAACAGGCCGATGTCGTCGATGCCCAGCCCGGCAAGCCGCAGAGCCTTCTCGGTCGCCGGGATCGGGCCGACACCCATCACCTCCGGTTCGACGCCGACGAAGCCGTACGAGACCAGCCGCATCGCCACCGGTAGCCCCAGCTCGCGGGCCACGTCCTCGGCGGCGATCACGCTGGCGGTCGCACCGTCGTTGAGCCCGGCGGCGTTGCCGGCGGTGACCCGCCCGTGCGGCCGGAACGGGGTCTTGAGGGTGGCCAGCTTCTCCAGCGACGTCTCCCGGGGCGCCTCGTCGACGACTGCCAGCCCCCAGCCGGCCTCCGGGTCGCGGACCGCCACCGGGACCAGGTCCGGCTGCAGCTTGCCGTTGGCGTACGCCTTGGCGGTCTTGACCTGGGAGGCGAGGGCAAAGGCGTCGGCGCGCGCCTTGGTGACGCCGGGCATCCGGTCGTGCAGGTTCTCTGCGGTCGCGCCCATGATCAGCGCGGACGGGTCGACCAGCTTCTCGGCGAGGATGCGCGGGTTGGGGTCGACGCCTTCGCCCATCGGATGCCGGCCCATGTGTTCGACGCCGCCGGCGATCGCCACGTCGTAGGCACCCATCGCGATGCCGCCGGCTACCGAGGTGACCGCGGTCATCGCGCCGGCGCACATCCGGTCGATGGCGAAGCCGGGCACCGTCTTGGGTAGCCCGGCCAGCAGCGCGGCGGTGCGACCGATGGTCAGTCCCTGGTCGCCGGTCTGGGTGGTCGCCGCGATGGCTACCTCCTCGACCCGGTCGGGGGGTAGTTGCGGGTTGCGCCGCAGCAGTTCACGGATGCAGCGGATGACGAGGTCGTCGGCGCGGGTGTGGGCGTACATCCCGCCGGCCTTGCCGAACGGGGTGCGGACGCCGTCGACGAAGACGACGTCCCGGACTTCACGCGGCACGATGGGGCCTCCTTGCCGGCCTGGGTACGCGGGGCAGACTTCCATGCTACTTGTCGGTAACAATCGTCGACCGGTGGCCCGGGTGTGGGGCCGAGGAACCACAACCCACCCGATAGGGAGGGCATATCAGGAGGAAAACGCTACAGCCGTCGTCAACATTGGAACACCCTGCG